>JAISSD010000116.1 GCA_031273295.1 Prevotella sp. | reverse complement strand
GGGGATATGAATTTTTTCATCTTCATGTCGGAAGCCGTTTTACGAATTATTGATTTTAAGGCGATTCATTCCGGTCAGCGAAAAAAAGAATGTTGGGCATGGACGGAAATCATTAGCGTCGCCAAACGGAATAAGGAAATCAAATCAGCCTTGCCCGATGAGGATATAGCCATGCTGTTTCTGGATTTGTGCGATGGCATTATGATGAACAGCGTATTTTCGCAAAAGGAGGAGACAGGGGTAATGAAGGAATTAAAAAGGGCGCTGGATAATTTATACGATTTATTGGTAAACAAAAAATAGCAGCAATGAGGAATCGTATTTTTTTGAACACATACATACCAATCGGTAGGAATTTTCATTTTTTTTGCCAATCCGTAAAATATTTTCCCGCTTTGTTTGTCTCCATAAGTAGGGAAACAGTCCCGAAAAATAAATGCAAATAGAATTTTTGTAACTACTCATGTGCCAAAACTAATTGATTTACAAATGTTTATAATGATTCATATTTTGACGTTTAATGTAGACTGGAATTATAAACTGCATATTATCAGTGAATTATAAAATTAACGCTCAAATATGACTGATTTTTCTTGATATGATATACAATTGATTATCCGGTATTTATGCTTGTATAAAGTACCTGGGTAGTTACAAATCGTTTGTCTTGTAACGGTTTTTAGTTTTTTATTTTATATAAAACTGAAAATTAAGTTATATTTTTTTTTAGTTTTGTAAATCAAATATTATTCACAAATAAATTCTTGCAATTATGTACAAAAAGAATCTGATTCTTATATTATTCCTTTCTCTGGGGATAGCAGGCGGTGATGCGCAGATAAAAAATCCGTTTAAAAGAAAAAAGAAAGAAGAAAAGAAAGAAGCTGTTGCGCCCGCGCCCAAACCGCCGGTACCTTCTGCCGGGCCCAAGCCGTATGGAGAGGTGATAACAAAAGAAGCAAAGACCGGCGCAGGCTTCTTTAAAGTACATAAAGTAAAAGAAAAATTTTATTTCGAATTGCCCGATTCCATAATGGAACGCGACATACTTGTTGTGAACAGAATATCCAAAGCCCCTGTCAACAGGTACAAATCGATGGTCGGTTATCCTGGCGACCAAATCGGAGAAAATGTTATCCGCTTCGAAAAAGGACCCAATAATAAAGTTTTTATCCGGAGCATCTCCTATCTGGAGCAGGCAAACGACACTTCAGGCATGTACCGGTCGGTAAAAAACTCGAATATACAGCCTATCATGGCAACTTTTCCGGTACAGGCCCTGAAAAAAGATTCCGCGAACAATGCCTCTGCCGTTGTCATAGATATCACCGATTTCCTGAATGGAGACAACAATGTCTTTTTCTTTAATACCAATATGAAGAAAAGCAGGGGTATCGGAAATTATTTTGGCGACAGAAGTTATATAGATACCATCAAGGCGTATCCTATCAATGTTGAGATCAAGACCGTTAAAACCTATGCTCAGGCGCCGCCGCAAGGATATTCGCCGCAAGCGGCCCAGTATTTCCCTAACGACCCGATGACGTATGAACTGAACAGCTCTCTGGTTTTACTCCCTGAAAAACCGATGAAACCCCGTTTGTTTGATCCGCGTGTGGCTTATTTCGCAGTGAGATATACCGATTTCGATTCCAATTCGCAAGGAATAGACTATAAGTCGAAGATCACCCGGTGGCGGCTTGAACCCAAAGAGGGAGAATTACAGAAATATATTAACGGGGAGCTGGTTGAACCGAAGAAACCCATTGTCTTCTACATAGATCCGGCTACTCCCAAAAAATGGGTGCCATATCTGATGCAAGGCGTGAACGACTGGCAAAGATCATTCGAGAAAGCAGGGTTCAAAAACGCGATCATAGGATTGGAAGCGCCCAAAGATTCTACATGGAGCCTCGAAGACGCGCGTCATTCGGCAATCGTCTACAAACCGTCGGATATACCCAATGCAAGCGGCCCGCATGTACATGATCCGCGAAGCGGCGAGATCATAGAAACGCACGTCAACTGGTATCACAACGTGATGCTTTTGCTTCGCAACTGGTATATGATACAAGCCGGAAACGTAGATGAACGCGCACGGAAATTGAAGTTTGACGATGAACTGATGGGTGAACTTATCCGTTTTGTGTCTTCTCATGAAGTAGGGCATACGTTGGGGCTGAGGCATAATTTCGGTTCTTCCGCAACTGTTTCTGTCGAAAACCTGAGAAACAAGGAATGGGTGGAAGCAAACGGGCATACGCCATCCATAATGGATTACGCGCGGTTCAACTACGTTGCCCAACCCGAAGACAATATTTCGGAAAAAGGCTTGTTTCCCCGTATCGGTATTTACGATGAATGGTCTATAGAATGGGGCTACAGGTATTTACCGGAGTATGCGACTCCTGAAGATGAAATACCCTTTTCGAACAAAACGATAATCGAAAAGCTTCAAAGCGACAGGCGTTATACTTTCGGAACGGAAACCGACTCGGACGATCCGCGCAACCAGAATGAAGACCTTGGGGACAATGCCATGCTGGCAAGCGCTTATGGCATAAAGAACCTGCGGCAGATTGTTCCGCAGATACTGGATTGGACAAAAGAACCGAACAAGGGATATGAAATGGCGGCTTCTATTTACGGAGAGGTGGCAGGCCAATACGGACGTTATGTGGGGCATGTCGCGAAAAATATTGCGGGTATTTACCGTACGCCTGTCGTAGTGGAACAATCCGGAAATTCGGAAGAATTTGTTCCCGCGAATATACAAAAGGAAGCAATGCAATTTCTGGACAAACAACTGTTTGTTACTCCCGAATGGTTAATAGACAAGACGTTGATAACAAAAGCAGGCATAGACCCGGTAAGTTCGATTGGAAATATTCAAAAAAGAATACTGGACCGTTTAATAAGCAAATACACAATAGACAAAATGTTGCGCGACGAGGCCTATAACGGTGCGCGAGCCTATACAGCGATAAATATGTTCAACGACCTGAAAAAAAGTGTATGGTCGGAACTTGCCGGCGGAAAAGCTATCGACATTTATCGCCGCAACCTGCAAAAAAATTATGTGAATGCCCTTATCGCCATCATAGACGTTAAGAGTATAAATCCGGCAACTAATAATGCAAAAGTTTCGGACGCCACAGGTATTGCCCGTGTACAGTTAATAGACTTGCGTCAAAGTATAAGGAATGCCGTTGCTTCGTCGTCAGGGATCAGACGCAGCCATTTGCAGGATTTATTGGCGCAGATAGAAACGGCATTGGATACCGGTAAATAGGTAATCTGTAAAAATTGATCGAGAAACTGTTTAAATTTTCCCCGGATATTTTCTTGCGCGAATAACGCATGTATTTGCTTTTCGCCGCTTTCCGGTTCTTCATTCATTTTTAGTCTGCATTCAGGCTGGTTTTTCCCTTTGTCCGGTTCCGATAGTCCGCTATCGTCGCTTCACAAAAGAAAAAACCAGCCTGAAACAGCTCTGAAAATTCGGACGGGCAAAATTTAAACAGTATCCGAATGATATGGAAAAAATATTATTTTTGTTATATTTACCGTCCTGTATGCATAAAAAGGGCGACAGGGATAAGTTCCGGCCGGTAATAATTACGGACAAGTTAGCCTTGACGGAGCGGATATAAAGATGATGCAAGGTAGTTTGTAACTGAAGGTTTTGAATGAGAAAAAAACGGATACTTTGGGCCGATGACGAAATAGACGTATTACGCGCGCATATTCTTTTTCTTGAAGAAAAGGGATATGAAGTAACTCCTGTGAATAGCGGACAGGATGCGCTGGACAGCGTGAAAAGCGAATCTTTCGATATTGTGTTCCTCGACGAGAACATGCCCGGACTGGCAGGTATGGAAATACTGGGTCTTGTCAAAGAGATTGACCGGAATATTCCCGTCGTCATGATCACAAAAAGCGAGGATGAAAGAATTATGACATACGCCATAGGCAAGAAAATAGCGGATTATCTGATAAAGCCCGTCAATCCGAATCAAATACTCCTCTCCTTGAAAAAGAACCTGCATAAAGACGATATCGTTTCCGAAATAACGCTTGAGGGTTACCGGGAAGAGTTTTCGCAGATTAGCGCGCGCATCAACGGTTCTTCCGATTATAATGACTGGGTGGATATTTATAAAAAACTGCTGTACTGGGAAATGGAGCTGACAGCTTCGCAAAGCCCCTTGTCGAGCCTCTTGCGCGTGCAAAAGCAGGAAGCAAACAACGGTTTTTGCAAATATGTGAAAAAAAATTATGAATCGTGGATACAGGATGCAGAGCGCCGGCCGCTGATCAGCCCTGAACTTTTTCCCAAAAAAGTATTTCCACTGTTAGATAGCGGAGAAAAAATATTCTTTGTGCTGATTGATAATTTCCGTTTCGACCAATGGTGGGCCGTAAAGGATCTGCTGGCAAACGATTTCAATATTTTGGAGGAAGAATGTTTCAGCATCCTGCCTACAGTCACGCAATATGCCCGTAACGCCATCTTTTCCGGATTGACGCCGTCGCAGATTATAAAGTTATACCCCGGCTTGTGGGTGGAGGAAGATGGAGACGGGAGTAAAAACCTGCACGAAGAGGTATTTCTTCAAAAGCAATTGGAGCGGTTCAAGAGGAAATATACTTTTTCCTATAACAAGGTACTGTCTTCCTCGTCAGGAGAAAGGCTTGTACAGAAGATGGACGCAATGGGCAACAAACAACTGAATGTTGTTGTTGTAAACTTTGTGGATATGTTGTCTCATGCCCGTACCGAATCGAAAATGATACGGGAATTGGCTTCCGACGAAGCGGCCTATCGCTCGCTTACCCGTTCGTGGTTTAAACATTCCAGCACAATGGATATATTGCGGAAGGCGAAAGATATGGGTTACAAGATTATCCTTACAACCGACCACGGCGCTATCCGCGTAAAGAATCCGGTCAAAGTAATCGGGGACAGAACCGTCAATTCAAACATCCGTTATAAATGCGGACGGAATCTGGAATATGACCGCAAAAAAGTATATGATATCCATTCGCCCGAAAAAGCAGGGTTGCCATGTCCGCATCTCAGTACAAAATATATTTTTGCCACAGGGGATGATTTCTTCGCATATCCCAATAATTACAATCATTATGTATCCTATTATGCTGATACCTTCCAACATGGCGGTATCTCCATGGAGGAAATGATTGTGCCTGTTATCACGTTAACCGGGAAATAAAACGGCGAATGATCCGCGTACCCGCTTCCGGTCGTTGTTGTCAAAATGCTGGTCATCATGCCGTTGACGCTACTGCGTTTCGTTGATAGTTAATTGTGATAAAAGCATTACCTTTGCGTTATGTTAATGAATTGTATATGAGCATAGACAGCCTCGATATAGTAAAAAAACTGATAGCCGGTACAGAGAACGGCGAAGTGGAATTCAAGGAAACCACCGGACAATTGGAGCGCGGAATGGAAACGCTTTGTGCTTTCCTGAACGGAACAGGCGGCACAGCGCTGTTCGGCGTGACCGACAAGGGAAAGATTACCGGTCAGGAAGTAGCGGACAGTACCAAAAGAAACATAGCGGAAGCCATAAACCGGTTGGAACCGGCGGCAGCGGTGCAGGTTTCCTATATCCCGCTATCGGACAGCGGGAAGAAAATAGTAGCCCTCCATGTGGAGGAATCCTGGCTCGACCGTCCGTTCTCCTACAAAGGACGGGCTTATATGCGTGTGGAAAGCGTAACCACTGCGATGCCGCAATCGGTTTACAATAAGTTATTGTTACAGCGTGAGGGTATAAAACATAACTGGGAAGCATATCCAAACTACAGTTTGAAATTATCCGACCTGGATGATGACGAAATCATGAAGACCGTCCGTTTGGGAATTGAACAGGGACGTTTGCCGGAAACAACAGGCAATGACATTACAGCCATACTTGAAAAATTCGGACTGCTTGAAGACAATGTCCTCAATCATGCGGCAGCTGTATTGTTCGCTAAAAAGAAACTGATGGATTACCCGCAATGCTTGTTGCGGCTGGCCCGGTTCAAGGGTACGGACAAGACCGTCTTTATGGATAACCGGCGCATACATGGCAATCTGTTCCAGTTGCTTGATGCGGCAATGGCTTTTATTTTCAAGCATCTCTCCCTGTCCGCTACGACAGATACCCTGGAAAGAGAAGAACATCTGACTGTGCCTTATAAGGCTATAAGAGAAGGAGTTATAAATTCACTTTGTCATAGGAGCTACCGGGCGGCAGGAGGTTCTGTGGGCATTGCCATCTATGACGACCGGGTGGAAATAGAAAATCCCGGTTCATTTCCGATGGGTTGGGATATGGAAAAGATAAAATCAAAGCATGCTTCCAAACCGCAAAATCCTTTGATTGCAGATGTCTTGTACATCCGTAAAATTCTGGAGAGTTGGGGTCGGGGCATCGGCTTGATAATGAGTGAATGCCAAAAAGCAAACTTGCCAGAACCCGAATATTGGACAGACTCGGATGAAGTAAGGCTTATTTTCCGTTATCAGGCAATTGACCACCCAAGTACCGGACAAGTACCGGACAAGTACCGGACAAGTAGAACCGCTTATCAGGCTGATTGGTGAAAACAGGTATTCTGTAAAGGAGATCATGGAGTTGTTACAATTGAAGCATAGAGAAAACTTCTTGAATAATTATCTTAATCCGTCGATGGATGCCGGCCTGGTTGAACCTCTGTATCCGGATCAGCCCTGGCATCCTAAACAAAAATATCTTCTTACGGAAAAGGGGAAAGCTTTGTTGAAATAGGGCTGCCAGGCGTCTGGATGTTTCCGGCAGCCCCTCTGGTAACAGGTTGCAGGATTCTTTCAAGTTACATAACACGTTGAATATTGAAAACGGGTATTTGGACGGTCGATATGGCGCTGTACCGATAATAGATGAAATTATCGCCGGGGTATGAGAAATTACGAAAAAGCAAATCCTGAAAGATCCGCATTGGTCCAACTGCAAAAAGCGGCGGAAAAGGAGGTCGCATCTTCTCGCATGAATTTTGCCGTATTGTATTTTTATTGTACTTTTGTATCTCAAATCAATTGAAACAGGCAAACCAATGAAGATATAATTTCTTTCAAAAACAAAGTCAACCGGTTGCGTCGCATAGTGACAAACTGATTTATTCGCTTTTTAAAGAAAGAAATGATGCTTGTTCTGCAAAACATTGCTTGTATACATCCTAATAAAGACGTACTGTTCAATCAAATATATCTTGCCGTCAACCGGCATGACAAAGCGGCTTTGATCGGTAACAACGGAGTTGGAAAAACCACTTTGCTGCAAATCATCGCGGACTTGCGACAACCGTCGGAAGGGACTGTCTGCAGGGAGGCTGCGCCTTATTACGTACCTCAGATTTTCGGTCAGTACAATCATTTGACCATTGCCGAAGCTTTAAAAATAGCGGACAAGTTGCACGCGCTGAAAGAAATCCTTGACGGTAACGTGACGGAAGCAAACCTCGCCTTGCTCAATGACGATTGGGATATCGAAGAGCGTTGCCGCAAAGCGTTGGATGATTGGAAATTGGACGCGCTGGATTTGCAGCAGAAAATGGAGACGCTCAGCGGCGGAGAAAAAACCAAAGTGTTTCTTGCCGGCATTTCCGTTCACCGTCCCGAATTTATTCTCTTGGACGAGCCTACCAACCATCTGGATACGGCAGGCAGGCAACGGCTTTACGATTTTATTCAGTCCTGTTCCGCCACGCTGTTGGTGGTCAGCCACGACCGCAAACTGCTGAACCTGCTCCACACGGTTTGCGAATTGAGCCGGCACGGGATAAGGGTTTACGGCGGCAACTACGATTTTTATGCGGTGCAGAAACTCACGGAAAGCCGGGCGTTGCAACAGGACGTGCAAAGCAGGGAAAAAGCCTTGCGGAAAGCCAAAGAAAAAGAGCGGGAAACATGGGAACGGAGGCAACGGCAGGATGCACGCGGAGCAAAACAGCAGAAAAAAGAAGGGATGTCACGAATCATGATGGACAAGATGAAAAATGACGCCGAAAAAAGTACTTCGCGACTGCAAGGCGTACACGCCGAAAAAATAGCCGCCCTTTCGCAGTCGGTAAGCGAATTGCGAAAGGAGTTGCCCGACAGGGACAAGATGAAATTCGATTTCGACAACTCCGCGCTGCATAAAGGGAAGATTTTGGTAAAGGCAAGCGGCGTCAATTATTGCTACGGCAGTCG
>JAISSD010000115.1 GCA_031273295.1 Prevotella sp. | reverse complement strand
CGGCGACCTGGACATGGACCGCTTGCTGAAAGAATTCCAGAAATTCTGGCGTCGCCATTCGGAGATATGGGAACAAAGAGCCGATTACACCGAGGCATTTCCCCACCTGCTGTTAATGGCTTTTCTGCAACGGGTTCTCAACGGCGGCGGAAATATCGAACGGGAGTATGCGGCAGGACGGGGACGGGTGGATTTGGCAATTACATACCGGAATCTCCGTTACATCATCGAAATCAAGGTCATTCATTCCTGGGACAGTCCACAAACCGTCAGGGAAGAAGGCCTGGAGCAGATCCGGCAATACCGCGACAGGATTGACCCCGCAGCTCCAGCTTATCTGGTCATTTTCGACCGCAGGGATGAAACCAAACAAAAAACATGGGACGAACGCATCGGATGGGAACAGACGGAAGATATTGCCGTGGTTAGCGCCTGAATTTTCGTTGCCGGCTTCTTTTCCCTGCCCCAACAGGATTCTGCCTTTTATCTTCTGTTCAATGATATACGGCATGGTTAGCGCCTTGATACAAGCATGCAGAAATAATGCTTTTTATTGACAAATATTTTTCGAGTTTTTATTCGCGGTTATCAATTTTTCGCTCCTTAAAAAGCTATTTTTTTGCCGGCGAAATTAAAAATTTCCCGCTTCCTTTTGCCCAAAACAGGAGCCGCAAACAACTGCCGGCTCCGCTGATTCTTTATGCCTCAACGGAATGAATATTTTGGAATGGTTCATGAAAAAGTACAAAGATATCCAAAGAAAATTCGATACCAATAGAAAAGAGAGAGATTAGTAACAAGGGAATTAAGATGTAGCGAGCGAGAATGTTGATAACATTTTTCCTGTTTTCATGAAAATGTATCCAATAAAACAGTATCTTTGCCAAAAATAATCAAGAATATTCATATCAAGATGAAAAATTTGGGCGAAACATTGAGAGAATTGCGGGAAAACAGACAACTCCCATTGCGGACAATTGCTGCATACCTTGATATTGACCCTGCCATAATGAGCAGAATTGAACGGGGACAAAGAAAAGCATCGCGTGAACAGGTGGTTAAACTTGCCGAATATTTTAATGTAGATGAAAGCGGGCTGTTGGTTGCATGGCTTTCCGATAAACTTGTTTACGAAATAGCTAATGAGCAATTGGGCATTGAGGCGCTAAAAGTGGCGGAGGAAAAAGTGAAATACAATAGAACTCAAAAGATATGATACCAATAGAATATCTTAACCAAGTCATTCAGGGCGATTGTTTGAACGTGACGCCAAACATTCCCGACAATTCCATTGAAATGATTCTATGCGATCTGCCTTATGGCACAACAAAAAATTCCTGTTTTCTCAGGTATAAACAAGAAAAAAATTACACTTTTACACTTTAAACGTCACAAAAATGAAAGTAGCAATAACACAGAGGAACACAAGAATATTTTACCGGTCATTATCGGTTTGATTTTTAGACAACAACGCTTATAGATCAACAATCGTCCGGTTCACTATCTTTCTGTAAATCGGGTTTTGATCCAATATATGATCATTCCCGATCATAAACAGTTGCTCGCGCGCCCGGGTGAGAGATACATTCAGCTTGCGGTCGACAACGCCCTCACGGTTCATATTGCTAAAGGAACTCAATTGATACGGCTTGTTGAAACAGAATGAAAGTATGATCACATCCCGCTGACTGCCCTGATAACGCTCTACCGTATCTACCATTATTTCACTTAGTTCCGGAATGCCAGTTTTTTCCAGTTTATGTTTTATCAAAGCGATCTGGTTACGATAAGGAGTGATCACGCCTATCGTCTTCCGGACGTCAAAATTCAAACTGTTAAGCCTGTAAATCTCCTGTATTGTTTTTATCAAAGAAACAACAACATCCGCTTCATCTTTGTTCAGCTTATCCGAATTATTTGTATAGTCGGCTTCCCTGACAGGTATAAAAGCTGTCCGCCTGGTCGCTATCAACGATTGCAGTTTGTCCGACTTGTCATATCGCAGATATCCCAACGGGCTGCGTTGTCTTTCGGTAGCCGTTTTCAGCATGTTGTCATAAAAATCGGTATTGACTAGGGATGCGATATCCTCGTGCATGCGCCCATGATAGGTCAATGTATCGTACGCATGTGTCCATCCATGTTTCCGGCACATGCGAAACAGCCGTTCGAATAGCGATTCCCGGCAGTCATACAGCTCGATATCATTCAAAGCGGCATCCTCTGTCTTCGATTTGTTCTCATCCTGCAAAGTGATTGTGGACAATTGCTTGTGGTCGCCGATCATAATAAACCGGTCGAACAGAGGCAGAAATCCTGCAATCTGCGGTTCCAGTATTTGAGAGGCTTCGTCAATAATGGCAATGTTGAATTTCTTCAGGTCGAATAGTTCGGTCTTTCCTGTGACGGAAGCAAGAGTGCCGACAAAAACACGGCTGCCGTCTATCGCCTGAAGCAGTTCTTTCCTGTTCTTTGCCTGATGGGAGATGTTTTGCAACAGGCGATGGCGATAGCCCTCACCGCACGAAAGTTCCGAACCGATACGGATGTATTTGTCACATCCGGCTTCACTTTCTCCGAATGCCTGGCAGATGGAAGCGCATAATTCATCTACGGCCCGGTTGGTATAAGCCATCACAAGGATATTTGTATTTTCGCAGGCATAGAAGCGTTCTATCAGTTGCCTGGCAAAAATGGAAGTTTTACCTGTTCCCGGAGGGCCTACAATGAGGAAATAGTCTTTGGCAGACAAAGCTTTATTTATAATATTCGCCTGTTTTTCTTCTTTTGTCGCATCCGTATCCGGCTGATGTTGAGCAGACGACACCGGTTCGCGCAGCCCGAGTAACAGATCCTTTTTGTCGGTAGGGGCAGATAGAAAGGCAAACAGACTCTTATACATGGCGTTGTAGCTATGGTCGAGTTTGTCATGTTCCACAGCCCAGTATTTGTATCGGGAAAAAATATCGCGGTTTCGCTGTTTGTATCGGAATCGTAAAACAACAAGGCGCGAAGACAGCTCAACCACCGTCCCTTTCAATATTTGGTTTGTCAACACCGAATCGTTATTGTTTTGACGGGGATAGAGGATGCATATTTCGCCCTCGCGGAAATTGACGCAATCGCCTGAATTATCTCTCCTGAAACGGATTGTCATATCGCGGCCGTTGTCGTCAACACCCTCGATTTCGAGGCCTGCAATCAGATCTAAAGCATCTCGCCGTTCTTCAAAAGAAGTATTCCATAAAGCGGAAACGCTCATTGAAGTGTTGTAGCCTTCGTCTCCTGTCTTTTGCTGATAAAGTTCCCGGGTAATAAAACTGATGTAGCGATAGAAGTATGCCCGTTCCAAAGGCGTGGCCTTATTTACTGTTTTTTCCGTTTCTCCCAGTTTGTCAACAAAGAATCGGGGTACGCGCCCGTAGTTATCCGGATTAAAGAGGCTTCTGAAAATTTTCTCCACAGATTGCGTATCGCCGATATACAGATCATGTTCGGTCGCCACAATCAGATTACGCACATTGACAATCTCTTTTTCCAACTGCCGGTAAATGGCGGCAAAGCGAATATTCTCACCCGCATTTTCAGCCGAAGAATAAAGGATGGTAGGATATATATGGCGTGCATCTTTACCGAATACGCTTTGTACCATCAGACGGTAAACGGCCGTCTGTATCTCATGATTCGGCGCTATCCTGGTCGCGTCTTCCCGTGGATAAGGCGGTTTTCCCGATTTGAGTTCAATTATACGGTCTATGCCTGTTTCGTCGTTCGAAAGCTGGAGTAGATCGATCCGTCCCTGAAATCCGTATTTCTCGCAAAAGAATGACGGTTCAAGCGTGCAGGATGCCGCATTGAATCCGTTTGCGGGCATATCGTTCAACACCACTCGCTTTATATTGTCAAACTGGCTTCCGGCCTTTTCCATAAACTCTCTGAAAGCGGCGTCGTCGCTTATGTCCTTGCAGGATGTATATTCGAACGGCATCGACCGGAAAGACTTCATGAATACTTCTCCGAATGTCAGGCTATCGGCGTCTTCCGTGTAAATGAGTTCATCCAGAAAAAAGTTGGCAAGATTTCCCAGCAATATATAATGCCTGTTTGCGTTAGGCTCGAACTTACGCCGGAAATAGTGCAGGTAAGAACTGCCATACGACTGAAAACACTCTGCTATTGCCGAAGCGTCTATCAGGTAATCGGGTTCGAGCACAAGCATGCCAGGAATGCAATACCCTGAGCCATCCGTTTTTGTATCGATGAGATTGAGTTGCGCCCCAATCCAGAGACGTCCGATAGTTTCGTTGAATATACTGTTGACAGACGATACATTGTATTTCACCTTTAATGTCCGGCCGGCCAGAGATTCGGACTGGCAGACAAGCGTCTCGTTTCCGGTATCTATTTCCAATACCTGAACGCGTATCTTGTTTGGCAGATCCCGAGGTACGGATACATATTCAAAGACGCTGTCTTCCACATAACCGAAACCCTGTTTTTCACCTCTGATGTATGAAAGAAAGTTCTCCAAGGCTTCTTTTGCCTGCCGGTACATGGCGGGAGATACAGGGTTTTCCTCGTTTTGCAACAGACAAGAAGCTTTTATGCGCATGTCCTGCAATTGCCATTCCAGCGATTTCGGCAATTCATATTTCTGCCCGATAAAGACAAGTCGGGAAAACAAAGAGGAAAACTGCAAGGATCTGTTTGCGGTAATATCTTTGCAACTTCTCTCAAGCACCCGTTTCAGGCAGATGTATTTATTTCTCGGCGACAAGCCGGATTGGTCTATTTGGTCTATCTCGGAGATATAGTCGGATTTTATATGATCAGACATGCTAATCCCTCATTTGCAAATCAAAAATATTTCTGATATCAAAATATACAGGGCCGCCATCATACACATTGGAATAGATTGTGATCGCCAGATTGATACGTCCGTCCCTGTATAGCCGGTAATTCACATCATTCATAAAATTGAAATAACCCCGATAACTGGATTCGTCTATTGTAATATAATCCACATCATTTCTGATAGATATCGGACCAATACTGTATACCCCTACTCCGGCAACATCTATATCGATCCTGTCTATGAAATCTCCATATACAAGATTGGATATCTCAATCCATGTATCTTTGGTAGTCATTCCCACAAGTGTTTCCCTGTATGGATTAAATTCGGGAATTTCATCTATGTACACAATTCTTGCAACCCGCGCATATCCTTTATTATTTGTATCAAGATCAAATTGAAGGCTAAGAGTTCCTTTTTTCCAGTAATCGCTTTCACACGACGAAAAAGAGAATAATGCCACAAGAGCAGAGAGTACCGCGAAATATTTATACTTCTTCATATTTCTTTAAGTTTTATGTTACAAAGGTAAATTAAATTTATCTAATTATATATATGACTTGAAAAATTCCGTTTTGTAACATGTAAAGCGGCAGATATAGAAAAAAATTATAATTCACAAATACTTATTCATCAAAAAGGTGCATTTTAATCTTACATTTGCATAAATATTGAAATTATGCTAAAGCCGGATCCGAAAGACTTCGCTGAAGTAGTTCATAAAATTGTCAGGATGATTCCCCAGGGACGGGCAACCAGTTATGGAGCAATAGCCAAAGCCATCGGTTATCCGAATATGTCGCGGATGGTAGGGCGTGTTATGAGTGAATGTAATTCTGCTAAAAACGGTATTCCTGCTCACCGGGTAGTCAATAGCGGGGGTGTGTTGTCGGGAAAAGGAGCTTTTGGTAACCCGGGAGAAATGCAAAAGTTACTTGAAGAAGAAGGTATCATTGTCGTTAATGACAAAATAAAGCGATGGAAAACCATATTCTGGGATCCAATAGAAGAAATAAAGATTTAAAAAACTATTTATTTTTGTATCTTCGTTCCTTGAAATACAGTAATTATTAAAACCGTATCAGAAATGATTGTGTTGTAATAAACTTAAACTTAATTTTTGTATCTTTGTTTCCTTGAAATACAGTCCGGATTTATAAGGAAAATGGGCGTCGCCAGTTGTGATTCGCTCAAATTTAATTGCAAAAGTTCACTGTGCAATTAAATCCGAAAGGACGGGACGTTTATTTCTTTGTCGCTTCACGCCATATTTCAATTTTCGCCTTTCAATTTCGCAAAATTGTCAGGATATGTATAAAAAAACGGCCCGGTCTATTCAATTCTTCATCCGAATTCCGATAATTGAATATAAAAAGGCGGAAATATAAAACAATTCATCCACCCGAATTCAATATATTTGTTGCAAAATAGGAATAGGTCATAACAACACTCAAAAAACGATATCCTCCATGAATAAAACGATAACGACGATCGGAACGATACGGAACAAAATATTCGATTACACAAGCCTTTTCGACGCTTGGGATTTGCATGGCATTTGTTTTGTTAATACACAGTGTCACGCGTGAATTATGAATAATATAGAAATTCCTTATTCCCGGATCCGCAGCCATTTTACAGTATGGACGCCGTTTGCCCGTTTCCCCGGACAAGTCGTTTTTTCGCCGTTCGGGAATTGCGCCGGCAGAATGGGAAAATTAAAAGCAAACGCCTTTTTACGCTTTTTACAGGCTATGCTTATTGTCTTGTTCTCCCTGTCGCCGGCCTTGTCGCTGGCACAGGGTTCTCCGGTTACAGGGATAAACCGCATTGATCCTTACGCTCCCAAAGTGTTTTACTTTCCTTTTGGCGGTTCCGGTTTGCTCCGGGATTATGCCGACAACCGCAGGATGTTTGAGACTCTGGATTCTTTGCTACGCATAGAACCGGTAGTTTCCGGCATTGATACCATCCGGATCATCGCCGGTTGTTCACCTGCGGGCAGCGAAGAGTATAACCAGGAGCTGGCCCGGAAGCGCGCCCGATCAATGTATGCCTATCTGTTATCGAATCATCGCGCCGTAGCCGAACGTTATCCTATAGACATCAGGCCTGTGGGTATCGACTGGCAGGGATACAGCGCCCTCTTGCGCAGCGGACTCGGTTTTGACTGGAAACAGATGTGGGGTCTGTTGCAATACGCATCCGTCCGTTTGAAGATGAAAGACGGAAGTTACATACCCGAGGGAGACGGCAGCCCTCTTACAAAGCTGGCGGAAGACAGCCTCACAAGCCTGCCATCCTTGCCTGAAAGCATTTACAGCAATACGGTTTACATCTACCGTGACAGGCTTGTTCCCGTACACGATACGATTTACGTTGAAAGAGACAGGGACAGGGACAGAGAAAAGGAACGGGAAAGAGAAGCATTGCATGCTCCGGATACACTGACAGGCCCGACGCTTTCCTCTACTCGCCGTAGCCCGTTTCGCCTTGCCATAAAAACCAACCTGCTCTACGATCTGGCGCTGTTGCCCAATCTTTCGCTGGAGGCGCCTTTTGCAGCAAACTGGTCTGTTGTCCTGAATGCCGCTTTCAGCAAGTGGGACACCAAAAGCCCCGAATACTGGAGTCACCAGGTCAATTACGCAGGCCTCGAAATACGCCGTTGGTGGGGCAATCGACAGAACAGCCCTTTACTCGGTCATTTTGCGGGTTTGTACTTCACGGGCGGAGTTTACGATTTGCGTCTGTTCACCAAAAACCTCGACGCTTTCGGATACCTTAGTCCCTGGAGCTGGTCTGCGGGCGCTGTCTACGGTTACTCTATTCCCCTGTCCGCCAAAATGAATCTGGAATTCAACCTGAATGCCGGTTATTTCACCGGAGCTTACAGCGCTTACAACCGTAGCCGTTGTAGTGACTGTTATCCGGAAAAGAAAACGGGCCAAAAGAGTTACTGGGGGCCTACGGGCGCAGGAATATCGCTGGTATACAGGCTAAAATGAAAAAATGAAATATCCGTCAGCCGGCGTGATCGCATATAGTTGGCGCAAAGCGAAAAAAAATTGAAAATTGAAAATAATGAATCGGGTGCAAATTACAGATCGCCCCTTAAACAAATAAAGAATTAAAAATGAAAAAGCAGATAAATATCCCGTGTGAAGACAGTATTTTTAGACCGCGGAGCGGCCCGGAGTTGCAAGTTGCAAATGACACAAAGCGGCCCGGCGCTCGCAAGATGTTTGCCGGTTGCCTTTCTTTTAAACTTTCAACTTTCTATTTTCTGGCTTGTTGCCTGTTATTTTCAGGTTGCCTTCGGGAGTTAAGCCCTGACGATCCCTGCCAACAGAGTTTTGGCGACAAAGCCGTCAGGGTCGTCATTCACTGGGATGATGTTCCTGCCGCCAGCCGTCCAAACGCCATGAGTGTCTTCTGGTATTCCGGCGGGCAGTCTCCTTTCATCGGTGATTACGGGTCTGCAGGCGGTTACGAACGGCTTCCCGGCGGTTTGTTCACACCCTTGTGTATTGACTTTTACGGCAATTCCGGACTTGACTTCCGCAATACCGGCATTCTGGATGGTTTCGAGATTTACAATGTTTCGCGTACAAGTCTTTACAACAACTATGCCGACCCTGTTCCAGGCGAGGCTACCGTTGCCGAGGCTGTCAGCCCGTATACTTGCTATGTTGACGGCGAAGCTCAAGTCGCCGATACCCGGTCTCTTGTCGATGGCGACACTTTGACTGTCGACTTTTACCCTGTCAATGTCCTTCGCGAATTCACTTTTCTTATCTACGGTGTAGACGGGGCTAAAAACATTGCCAGGAGCAGCGGCGCCATCTCCGGTATGTCTGCTTCCTACTTTCCTGCTTCCAAAAACCTGGCCGATGCTCCTTCGACCGTCCTGTTCACACGGGTCACTCCTGTCCAAAACGGACAAACTTACTCTTGGAGCAGTGCCCAGAAAGCTTTGTTTGCTCAAAAGAATCCCGACTGGCAGTCATCCGATCCGAACATTGGTTGGACTGGCGACTGGGTCACCGGCAGGTTCAGTACTTTCGGGCCTGTGGATGTCAATAACCCGAATATTCGTCTTACCGTCGAGGCTTTGACCGGTGGTAGCCGTTACTATTACGGCGCTTGGGGTTACTGGTTTGGCAAATGGGACGATACTGTCGGCTTCCAGATTCGCGAGGCTTTGGGCGGAATTTCCGGCCAAGGTACAATAGATGAACAACTGGCTTGGCGCGGTCTTAACGGCGGTTACGATATCGTCCTGTCCAACGACGGACGTCTTGTCGTTCCTGAAGATCCCGATACCCCTTCCGATTCCGGCGGCTTTATTGTCGGCAGTGACGACTGGGGCGGTTCCATCTCGGTTCCGGGTGGACATTAGCATGGTAACAGTGACAATGTATTCGGCCTGAGCGCTGTTTTTTGCACGCAGATGACGCGGATTGAACGGATGAACGCAGATCATAGACGATGAGAAGCGCGCCGCATTTTCAGGTAGCGATTCTCTCCTGCGACGGCAATTCATCGATTTGACGCCTAAGCGGCCTCTCCAAGAGAATAGCGGCAGCGATATAAACTTTGCGGCCTCTGCGCTTTCTTTGCGTGCTCTGCGGTCATTTTTACAGAATTAATTTCATGCCGTCATTGTCAACGTGCGTGTATTTCATAGTATCTGCAACAAGGGGGGTATGCCTCCTTGTCGGTGTGTAAACAGTTGTGACAGTCAATCTATTTATTTCCTCATTGCTCCGTTCATTTTTTATTTACGGTTTTTCTCTGCATTTTCTCTGCATTCTTTACGCCGCCACAATTTGAATTGTCGCACTGCAAGAAAAAAAGAACGTCCAAATTCATTTAACACGAAGCATGTCACAAGGGACACAAGGAAAAGCGCTCCGTGCCCTTTGTGTTACACTTTGCGCCCTTTGTGTTAAAACAACAACTGTTTGAAAAACGACAATTTGAATTGAATTGAATTGAATTGAAAATCGACGGAGCCAAAGAATGATTGATGAATAAAATGACGGGGAGCCTTAGCCTGACGGCTATGGCCTCAATGGCTAGTCCTGTGCAGGAGCCCCCGGTTTATTGGCGTCCAAACGGTCTTGCAAATTATATTTGCGCACCAGTCCCGCGATTTCCGGA
Organism: Prevotella sp.; assembly: GCA_031273295.1. Classification (GTDB taxonomy): domain Bacteria; phylum Bacteroidota; class Bacteroidia; order Bacteroidales; family Dysgonomonadaceae; genus Dysgonomonas. The sequence continues at coordinate 7,665 of JAISSD010000115.1, read as the reverse complement.
TCAAGCGACGCGCGGTACGCTTTTGTAGGATCCAATTCGCAAGCTTTCAGTAAATGCGGGATTGCTTCTTCATCGTTGCCTGCGCGGATAGAGAGTACCGCCCGCAAATACTCGGTGTTTCCCGTTTGCCGCAAATCGTTCAACAATTCCAACGCTTTGGCGTTGTATCCCATACAGACAAGGCACAAGGCCGTGTTGTAATCCGAATAAGCCTGTAATATATCCAGGGCTTTCCAGTATTCCCTGTCTTGCAAGAAACGAAGGGCTTTCGCATAATCGGGGCGTACTTCGGTATTTACGGTAATTTCGTCTACCATACCCGGACGAGTCATATTGAATACGATCTCCGCTTTGTTTAACAACGGATAGATGGAATCCTGAATGATTTTGAAATCGGCAGGATAATTTTTCTTTATTTTTTCCTCGCACCGGTCGGGGTTTTCGGCCTGCGTCAACATGTCCAACACTTCAGACTTGTTGGATATATCGGTTCTTTTCACAATCAAACGCGCCATTGTATTCCAGTCTTCTCCGCTATAACGCGTTTTGAATACCATTGCCGCATCGGCCTTGTTGCCGCCTAAAGATTTGACAAAGTACTCTTTAAGAGCATTCGCGCGCTTCCTCGACAATTCGACGTTATCGTCATACGGCCCGCTTAAAGCTGTGGATACCCGTATCACAACGCTATCCATTAACAATTTGCCTTCGCCCGCGAATGTACGGTAAGCATCCAATACCTTGTCTGTCTGTTCTTTATTATCCCTGTAATTTATATTGAAAGAAAATTTACCCGCCAGGAATTCAGGATAAATAACCATGCTGTTATACACATCCCTATGGATTGTCGTGGTCTTGGATACAAGCGTAGAATCCGCCAGTTGGGACAGGGATGAGATGAAATATGACAATGTGTCTGACTGAGGAGGAATAAAACTGCTCCGGTCTACCGCGTCTATTTTCGTATGCATGGTCAGGCGAAGCCTTCCGATACCCGGAGTCACGGGATAAACCTGCCTGTAATGGTAAAAAAAATCGCGATCGGTTTGTATAACGGTATCAAGACGTGCATCTTCTTCGTAAGGAAAAACAATCAATTCGCGCCTCTTTTCCTCGCGCCTTTCCTTTTTCATCTCGTTAAGCGCTATATCTTCAAATTTATAACGGCTCCGGACTATTTCCATAGAGTCCCGATCTGTCAGATACTGGTTTTTGATTTGGTTCATCGCGCGGCCTTCCCTGTAAATATCCCGGAATCTTTCGGGTATCCCGGTCAGATCTTCACCTTCCAGCATCAATGTTTTCAGATCCTTGTCAAAGTTTTTCATGTAACGGGCGTAGGCGCCCACAGTATCCCTTCCCATAGCCCAATCGCGCATAACCTGTTCCTTCGCGCGGCCCGAATACTCTTTATAAAACCCGATGCGGTAATCGTCCTTCTGTTCCACAATATTTCTGCCTTTCTTCAAATCATCGGGCTTGGGAACGTTTTTCATATATTTCGCGAAAAAGCCGGTAGTATCTTTGCCTTTTGCCACTTCTTTCATTGCTTTTTCCCTTGCTTTGCGCACATTCTCGTAATAGAGCTTTTTGTCGAAACCTGTCTGTTTGGCAACTATCAGCGCTTCGGCGTTCTGTTTGCCGGTTTTCCACTCTTCAAAATCAGCCTGCCTGCTCCATTCTCTATGGTACTGGTTGTAATAGAAATTTTGTTGAAAAGCAATATCATCCTTCACTCCCTTATAATCGACAAACACACTGTCGTAATGCGCCTCGTCAACGATGGAGTTCACATAGTCCCCATAGTCTTTATACGATTGTTTTTGCCTGGCCGCGAACTCTTGTCCTTTTATTACAAGCGGTTTGAGAGGAACTATGGAATCGTTATACAACAATTTCGGAGACATTGTTACCCGAAAATTAGTCGAAAGCAATTCTTTCGGCATTCTTACCACAAAATCCACATTCACCCGTCCGTTTTGCTCCGGTATAAAACGCGACCTGGCAGTGACCACCACTTCATTCAAATGCTGCACTTCGCTCAGGTTGATCGCTTTATTCGCCTTGGGCGCCGATCGTATCATTGCTTCGGGACTGACATGCGTCACCTGTTCGGCTATAACCGCCTGGCCTTTATCACGGCCTTCCATGCAGGGCAGTTCTATATTGGGACGTTTTGACTGGGATTGCATAAACAAATACCGGGTCATGGCATCGTCTCTGGTAACCGGAACTTTGACTTTCGGGACATAAGGTACATAGCCATACGGTTCACGCGAAGCCCGTATCTCGCGGACAGAGTGAGTTGTGGAGCAAGAGAAGATCATTGCCGGCGCCGCAATAAAAACAAACAACACACTCGTAAACGATATTCCGGATAATAGTCTGTAAGTTTTTTTCTCCATAAAATTTATTTTTGGCTCGAAAGACCGAATTGTAAAGTTTGATATATTTATAGCCGTAAAAAGCATTGCAAAGGTAGTTATTATTAATAAATTCCTGATAATTCCAGTCTTAAATTTTGTTTCGGCTATACTTTTAAAGGTTCTTTTTAACAGATACATGTCTGTCCGAAACTTTATCGGGTCCTTCAAACGTTCGGCGCACAGGCATGAAAACAGCATTTGCCGTCCCCTTATTCGTTGCGGATTGACGTATCGGATTGTCATTTAAAATTGTATCTTTGTATTCGAAAGTGAAAAATAAACTCATAAACAGTGGATCAAGTTTATGAAAAAATATAAAAAACCTGTATTTTACACATCCATCATCAGCCTGTTCTCCGCTCTGATATATTTTATAGTCAGAGTGGGAAGCCAGAATCTGGAGGCTCGACAAAACGTATACGGACTGGCGGCTCCCACTTCCGCATGGAATGATTTCCTGCATCACCTGACCGAAGATCTGGCCGCTCCATTGGCCATCCTGTTGTTGCAAATAGTTGTAATTCTGTTGGCTGTAAGGATATTCGGATGGATATGCCAGAAAACGGGGCAACCTACCGTTGTCGGCGAAATTTTTGCGGGGGTGGTTTTAGGCCCGTCGCTTTTCGGCTATTATTTCCCTCAGGTATCGGAATTCCTTTTTACCGCATCCTCGTTGGAAAATATACGGTACCTCAGCCAGATAGGCCTTATCCTGTTCATGTTTATCGTAGGGATGGAACTGAACCTGAAAACGATAAAAAACAGGGCAAACGACGCTTTATTGATCAGCCACACCAGTATAGCCGTTTGTTTTACATTGGGGATCCTTGCCGCTTATTATTTATTCGGGAGCTTTACCCACCGGAATACAATGTTCCTGCCCTTCGCGTTATTTATGGGTATTGCCATGAGTATAGCGGCATTCCCCGTCATGGCGCGTATCGTGCACGAAAGAGGTATTAATAAAACGCCTTTGGGAGCCACTATAATCACATGCGCGGCCATAGACGACATTACAGCCTGGTGCTTGCTGGCCGCCATAATAGCCATTGTTAAAGCCGGTTCGTTTGCCAGTTCGTTGTTTATCATGCTTTTGTCCTTGCTGTATGTGCTTGCCATGTTCAGGATTGTCCGCCCTTTCCTCAAACGGATAGCCGACTTGCAAACATCCAACAGGAACATAAGCAAATCGGCCATAGGTATTTGCTTTTTAGTATTGTTCCTGTCGGCTTACGCTACGGAAATAATCGGCATACACGCCCTGTTCGGAGCGTTTTTGGCAGGAGTAATTATGCCGCCGAATCTTAATTTCAGAAATCTGTTTACCGAAAAGATAGAAGACGTCTCGTTGGTATTATTGCTTCCGCTATTCTTTGTCTTTACCGGCTTGCGCACAGAGATCGGGTTACTGAACGAACCCGGATTGTGGATGATCTGCGGAGGCATAGTGGCGCTTGCCATTCTGGGAAAAACAATGGGAAGCGCGATCGCCGCGCGGTTTGTGGGTAATAACTGGAAAGACAGCCTCACTATCGGCGCGCTGATGAACACAAGGGGATTGATGGAGCTGGTTGTATTGAATATAGGCCTCGACCTGGGAATTCTTACTCCGGAAGTTTTTACCATGATGGTTGTGATGGCGCTTACCACCACATTTATGACGTCGCCTTTGCTCGGTCTGATAGAAAAGATATTCAGGAAAAAACAAACGGAAACCGGTTTGGCCCGGGAACATAAATACAAGATACTCGTTTCGTTCCAAAGTTCGGAAATGGGCCGTAAACTGCTGTTTATAGCCAATAGCTTTATACGCAAAAAGCAGGCTAATTCGGAACTCACAATGCTCCATCCTTCGGAAGGAAACTTACTGTATCAATATGGCGTCGACGAGCAGGAAGCGGAAATATTCGAGCCTGTGCAAGAAGAGGCGCATAGCTTGCGACAGAGTTTCGTCCCTCTGTTCAAGGTTGTGGGCGACGCCAATACCAGTGTCGCCAAAATAGCGAACAAAGGGGAATTTGACTTCCTGTTGATCGGATACCAGGGTTCTGTCCTGGCTGATAACGTTTTGGGACGCTTTCTGGGATTTTCGAACAGGATACTTCATCTGCCCAATTATTTGCTGACAAAACTGGGAAACCAGAAACAGTGGAGGCGTATGCTGCTGGCCCCCCTTGACGAAGGCGCGCGAACCATCGTTTCCAAGAGCGATATGCCTGTTGGCATATTTATTGATAGAGATATAGACAAGGCGCCGGTAAGTATGAGGAATATTTTTGTTCCCGTACTCGACGAAGATGATATCTTTGTAGGAGGCTTTATGGAACGCCTGGCAGAGAATTCTTATGTGAGAATCACCCTTTGGGATGCTATCGGACTGATGGACGCCTCAATGGAATTTATAAAATCGGTGCGTGCAATAAAAGCAATAAACCCTTATCTGTTTCAGCTTTGGAACAATAATATTCCTATAGACAGCGATATTTTGAAAAAGCAGGATTTGATAATGATCAGCCTGAACAGCTGGATAGAATTGGACGACAGGAATCCTAAACTAATGAAAGATGCGCCTTCTACTTTGGTACTGACTAACTAATTGAAATATAGCCTCTCCAATCTCCCCGAAAGAAAGAGGTCGGATGCGGCGGCAACTTAAAAACCCGAAATGATGAACAGTCGCGACATAATTTCATTAAAGAAAGACATACTTTCAAACCTGTCAAAAAGACAGTTGAAAGACGCCTTTGAATTATTAATGAAACTGGCAATAAATACACAGGATTGGAGAATCAGCGAAACGCTCGGCGAATTGGAGACGAATTATAAATTTATGCTCCATTACCTCTTCGAAGGCGTTGAAGATCCCGAACGCGAACATGTATACCATAACTTGTTGCGTTCGTTGTACGAACTTGCAGACGACTCGGCTGACGAACTGCTTAAAGCGGAGTCTCCCAATATTTTTTACGAAAAACTCCGAATCAATGCATTGAAAAGAAGTACAATTGCGGACTATCACGCACAACTGAAAGATATAGCCGGCTCCATCGCGTTGATTGATCTACTCGAAGACGGTGAAGAAAAAACCGGCAAGAAGCGCGAACTGGCAGTAAAACGCGAACGAACCGGTTCGGATATGTTCAATGCTGTATTTGTTTCGCCGCGCGCCAATGAAACCGATTTTGACAATTACATGTCATTTTTAAATAATTTTGATTTGCCTGTACGCGAAAAAAGCCTTTTTCTGTCGGCAATCACTTTAAGTTTGTTCCATCGCTTCGATTCCCGTAAAATACAGGTATTGATGCAGGCGGCGACTATGGATAACATTCAACTCAGGGTCAGGGCAACTGTTGGCCTGGTGATAATAATGCAAATGTACGACGCTCGCTGGCCATTATATCCCGAACTCAGGAATCAACTGGATACGACGCTGTCCGAGAATCAGGATTTCAGGAAAGCCGTACTGAGAACAATCATACAACTGATCCGTTCCCGTGAAACAGAACAGATAACCAAAAAGATCAAGGAAGAGATCCTTCCCGAAATGATCAAGTTTAATAATCTGGCCGGAAGGAAACTCAACATGGACGAACTGACGGGGGGCGATACCGATTTCTCCGAGAAAAATCCCGAATGGCAAAAGGAACTGGAAGAGTCGGGTCTGGGAAAAAAACTGCAGGAATATTCGAATCTGCAAATGGAAGGTTCCGACGTATTTCATTCCACATTCTCCGGATTAAAGCATTTTTCATTCTTCTCCGATATGGGTAATTGGTTCTTGCCTTTCGACCCGTCTTATTCCGAATTTTCAGTCTTGTTTCCCGAAGAAAAGAAAAGCGCCCTGTTGCAGGCTGCTGTTGTGGATTCGGGACACATGTGCAACTCCGACAAGTATTCGTTTTGCCTGAGCCTTTTACAAATACCTCCCGCCCGGCGCGAAATGATGCTTGGACGCATGGGCGCTGAATCGGAAGAGATCAAACAACTGCAAAAGGAAGCAAAAGAAATGAATCCCGGCGTAGACGAAGAAGTGGTGTCGAACCAGTATATTCAGGATTTGTATCGTTTCTTCAAACTGAATTCCTGTCGAAGCAGCTTTTACGACATATTCAGGCTAAGCCTCAATTTTTACGATAAAAAGTCGATAGCCCCGCTCATATCGGATGTGGACAACATGAAAAAAATCGCCTTGTACTGTTTCGACAAAAACAATTTCAGCGAAGCGTTGAATATCTTCAACAGGCTTGTAGCCATCGACAGTCAAAACGATGATATATGGCAAAAGATCGGTTACTGCAGGCAATTGCTCAACAACCTTGACGGCGCTCTCGAAGCTTATTTGCAAGCCGATTTGCTGAAACCTGACAACTCGTGGATAATCAGGCGTATCGCTCAATTGTACCGTTCACAAAAAAAGCCCGGACTATCGCTCGATTATTACAAAAAAGCGGCAAAACTAACGCCCGGCAATGTGAATATAGAGCTAAATATAGGACATTGTTATCTGGAATTGAACGATTACGAGCAGGCTTTAAATACCTATTTCAAAGTAGAACTGCTTGACAGTAAAGGCACAAAAGCTCAGCGCCCGATTGCATGGACTGCTTTTCTGCAAAAAAAATATGATTTGGCGCAAAAATATTACAAACAGATATTGACGGGCAAACCTGTAGTACATGATTGTCTGAATGCCGGACATGTGGAATTGTGTATGGGGAACAAGAAGGCAGCTGTCGGATATTACAGGCAAGCATTGTATCAGGATAACGATTTCGAATTGTTCCGGATGCTTTTTGACGCCGACAAGAGTACGCTCGTCAATCATGGAGTGGATGAACGGATATTTCCTTTTTTATTCGATCAGGTAAAATACGGAATGACGTAAGAATGTAAAACTCGCAAAGATTTTTTTTGCGCATTTGAAACGTCAGTTCGACGCAGTCAAATACACACTTTCATTTGTGGACAAATCCCGAAAAAAAGGTTGCAGGGATTAATCCCCTGCGACCGAAGCATGGTTTACAGCCCTTGTGATAGTCAGCCGATTGTCGCTTGGCGCACGGCAAGGCTTTATGGCGGCTTGTCATTCGTAGTCAGCTTCCCGCGCATTATTCAAATTCAGAACTCCAATACTATCGCAAATTAAAAAACAATAGCAAACAAAATGATCCGCGTCGGATTACGATACATGACAGCCAATAATCAGTTGTTTATAATTCGCAAATTTGCGCGGTAA
>JAISSD010000072.1 GCA_031273295.1 Prevotella sp. | reverse complement strand
TCGTCAGAATTCTCCCAGATGACGGTGACATGCAACTCGCAATGAGCATGGGTCATGTCAACCGGTATGCGGCTGACGTCCCGGGCTGTCACGGAGAAGGTTCTGTAACCGTAATACAGGCGCTCGCTGTCATTGCGGAGATCGGAACCGTCTTCATAAGGAGAATCGAACAGAAGCTCCAAGTCCCGCAGAGTAGTGACACCCGGAACAGGAGTCTGCTCCGTGAAACTCCGACCGTCCCTGTTACCCCAGGCAACGGCAATGTACCGTCCCGGAGGCAAGTCCAACTCGCTGACAAAAGGCCCGAACCAGGAAGTACCCGGAAGACTGCCAACAGAGACAAGGATACTGTCGGAATCAAAAACATATTCGTCTATGGTACGGACATACTGCGACAGGAGATTCTCCCCGGTTGTATTCTCCCGGTTGTAACGGTATTCCAACCGCACCCCGGGACACAACTCCCCGCTATCAATCCCGCAAGAGATCAAAAGAAAACCGGCAGTAGCGATCCGCAAAATCCGGACAAAAGACAAACTGTTCACTATGAGTTGTTTAATAAACCATTTATAATATATTTCCGTCCGGAACCGACTGAAAAATCAATTTTTCAGGCAATTGCCCGCTTTGCAAACATCTGCGGCAAAGCTGAAAAACAACTTTCCGGACTTCTTAACCGGCCCCGCCGAAAAAACTTTCCCTCCATCATGAGAAATAAAATGTTCATAAAGTAATGAATTTTTTTCGGGGCATTGATTGTTAAATTACGCCATTTTATATCGTATTTCCGCCAAAAACAGAATATCCGGATGTGTTTCCGGGCTTTTTCCGGCTCACGCACAAAATCCGGGATGTGGAACAGGATGAACGTCTTTATTTATACTTTACGCGGCATACTTTTGTGCAGAAATACATACGCAAGAATACGAAAGGCAGGTTAAATTTTACCGGTAAATAATCAACAAGAAAAGTTGAAAAATAATGAGTCCCCTATCATTTTTATGCAGCACGCATAATAGTAACACGGGGAGTGCGGTATTTCAATTGAGCGGAAAACAAGACAGTTGGAAGCTCTTCCGGAAAAATTAAAAGGCTTGAGGGGGATGTTACATAAGAGGTTGGGCGTTTGGGGCAACTTATTTGGCTCTACGAGGTTGTTTTGTTAAAAAAAATGAGGTGGAAACGAGGTTTTCTGCTACCGAGTTCCCAAGCGATGAATCGCTTCCCGAAACAAGTGACGGGAAAACAACGCCTTAGCTGTTTGCCATAAATTTAGTTACATGGAAGGCTGTTTTATTGGAAAAATCAGGTGGAAACGAGGTTTTTTTGTAACGTTTCTTTGTTTATTTCGTATTATAAATAAGGGAGGCGCTTAATGTCCTGTTCCGTAGTTATAACTATCGGGTGTTGTTATGCCCGGTATGGATAGCAAACAAGACTCGGACATGGAACAAGTCTCGGCGGAGCCAATATGTTGCGAGTTCCTTATGACCATTTAAAAACAAATTATATACGCATGAAAACAAAAAGTATCATCCTGTCGGTGTTGTGCTGTATCCTGTCTTTGGGTATGTCGGCGCAGGTGGGTGCACGACAAAATTCCCCAAGCCTATAAAATACTTGTACAGTGTATATTGAAGCGTAAAAAGAGTTGTTAAAATAAAAAAAAGGTTATATGTTTGTATTTGTGTTTGCGATTGTAAACAAAAAACAAAACAATATAACCTTTATGCCCTATGGACACGCGAGCAAAAGCAAGAAAAATATTTGAAGAAGGAGCCGAAAAATTTATAAAATTACAGGCAAGTATCAACGGGGAAACGAATAGCCATGACTTTGAGCAATCCTTTCAGGAAGCCCTGAAAGTCTTTGGACATGATCTGTATCAAGAGATGCAGGGTGGTGAAAAAGTAGCTAAAAATGAAAGGATGCAACTGTTCACAAGTGTAGGGGGAAGTCATATTGAACAAGTCCCATCCGTTAGCCGTCTGTCCGGGCGGCTTCAATACAAGCCCCTACCTTCAGGAACAGATGTGCAGAGCGGGGACAAAAATGACCTTTGACGAATCGGAAGAAGAATTAAATAAACTGTTGGGAATAAAAGCCAACGCCAAACAGATAGAGCGGATATGTCACCGTTATGGAGAAGAACCGGAACGGACAGATTGGCGCGAGGTATAATATTTTTTGTCTTAACTGTTTAGTATTCATTTTTTATATCCATTTCAATATACTTATCTTGAACAAACGAAATATTCTCATTATGAGAAATATAGCCTAACTGATTGCTTACGCATTTTGTATTGCCAATCGTTTTGTCAATATTTCTATGCGAATGTCCGTAAATCCAATAATCAATTTTACTTTCTGCTATGTAATTTCCTAATTCTGTGGCAAATGCACCGTTAATGTAGCTACCTGCAAAGTCGGGCGATGATAATTCAAACGAAGGAACGTGGTGTGTCATAACGACGGTTTTTCGCGCTGTGTTTTGGGCGTTGCACGCAACGCCCCTACGGATAAAATCGAAACAGCGCCCATGCTCTTCATTAAATACATTGTAACTTAGCCGTTTGCCCTTGTATAATATTCTGTAAAAATCATTTACGCTACGCTCGGTTAAATAAGCATCGACAATCGGGATTTTTGACCAAAGCGTGGAAACGATAAAATCAACATTATCTATTTGAACAACAGCATTGTAATACACCTTTACATTGGGGCGGATTGTAGAAAACAATCCATCAGAAATATCCGCTAAATCGAAATAAGTATAAAGTTCGTGATTGCCGATTGCGACAATCGTTTCGCTGAAATTGGCAGAAACATAATCCCAAAAATCGGCATACAGCGCATATTCAGCAAAATAGCCAATGTCGCCTGCAAGCACAAGTACATCGCCCACAGGTTTCAGCGGGTTTTCTTGTAGAAATTTCCTGTTTTCGGGAAATTCCAAATGGAGGTCGGAGGCGTATTGGATTTTCATATAATTATTTGTTTCATTATTTCCAAGATTTTATCAATCTGCTCTGCTTCCGAATTGTATGGTAAAGCCGAATAAATGATTTCCATTATATTGTTATTATTCAGTAGTTTGTCAAACTGATTTCTGAAATAATCAAGCAAATCTTCATTTTTACATTCTTGTAAACTTGA
>JAISSD010000062.1 GCA_031273295.1 Prevotella sp. | reverse complement strand
CGGCACCGTAATGGGCGTTAACAACAAAACTGTGAATGTCGGTAGCACCGGCAGTAGTAGCCTTCAAGGAAGACATGCCGCCCTGAGCGCGGAAACCAATAGCGCGAGAACCTGCAGGGACGTTGGAAACATCATCCTGCGAACAACCGGACAACAGCAACAGTCCGGACAAAAACAAACCCGGCAAAAACCGGAAAACGAGATTTCGTCTTTTTGTAATCATAACTCTCTCTTTTTTAAGTTAATAAATTAATAATTAAACAACATATATACAAGCCGGGATAACTCCCGAACAAATAATTTCCTTTTTCTTGATGACATTTGTCGAAAATATGCAGGATGTGATACACGTCCTGCTGTTTTCCGTGCTTTTCACCGGAGACGCGGCGAGCCACGCCTCTACATATCCGCATTTTTGATTTTATATCTTTATTTCTCATTGATTTCTTAATTCTTAATTAATTTCTCCGTATTTTTATTCTTAATTCTTCATTCCTCATTCACTCTTCAATTCTCCATTCCCCATTCGACATTCTGCATTTTTCATTCTTCATTCCTAATTCTTAATTAATTTCTCCGCATTTTCATTCTTAATTCTTAATTCTTAATTCTTAATTCTTAATTAATTTATTCTATATATTAGTGATACCCCGATGCCCGTAGGCCCCCAGTAACTCTTTTTACCTGTCTGCCTCTCCGGGTAACAGTCCGTACAACGGCTGCGGTTGTAAGCGCTGTAAGATCCGGTGAAATATCCGGCATTGAGGCTGAATTCCAGATTCAGTTTGGTTGATAGAGGGATGGAATAACCGTAAACCGCGCCTGCAGACCAGCTCCATGGACTCAAATATCCGTAAGCATCAAGGCTCTTGGTAAACAATCTCAGGTCGTAAACCCCGCCGGTGAAGTACAGTCCGACAAAATGACCGAGCAAGGGGCTATCGTGCCGGTTGCCCCACCAACGACGTATTTCCAAGCCAGCATAATTGACCTGGTGACTCCAGTATGCCGGACTTTTACTGTCCCACTTACTGAAAGCAAGGTTTACAACTGTCGACCAGTCCCTTGAAAAAGGCGCCTCGACAGAGAAGTTAGGCAACAGGGCCAGATCGTAGAGCAGGTTGGTTTTGACGACAAAACGGAAAGGCCTGCGAAAGAGTGAAGAAAACAAGGAGCGGGACAGTGTGTCGGGAGCAAGAAAGGCTTCCATATCTTTTTCCTTTCCCCGCGCCTTTTCTTTTTCCCGTTCCCTGTCAATATATACAGTGTCGCGAACAAGCACAGGCCTGTCGCGATATATATAAACGGTGTGGCGGTAAACGCTTTCAGGCAAGGAGGGCAGGCTGGTAAGGCTGTCTTCCGCCAGTCTCTGGAGAGGACTGCTACTGCCTTTGGGAATGTAACTCCCGTCCTTCATCTTCAAACGGACAGATGCGTATTGTAATAGATCCCACATCTGTTTATAACCGAAGCCAAGTTTACTGCGCAAAAGAACGCCGTAACCCTGCCAGTCAATACCCACAGGCCTGACGTCTACGGGATAACGCTCGGCAATGTCGCTGTGCCGCCACCTGAGGTAAGTATGCATCGCCTGTGCACGCTTGAGAGCCAGCTCCCGGTTATACTCCTCGCTGCCGGCAGGCGAACAACCGGCAAGTATCTGGACAGTATCAATAGCTGAAACAATCTCTTCCGTGCGCAATAGAGAATCCAAAGCCTCGAACATCCTGCGGTTATCGGCGTAATCCCGCAGCAAATCCGAACTGCCGAAAGGAAAGTAAAACACCTTGGGAGCGTAAGGATCGATATGACTGGTTCCGATAGCCTTTGTTCCTGCAATCTTTATTCCGGGAGCCTTTGTCACCGCAACCGGAAAACCCTGTGCCGGCAATAAAACCGGCAACAGGGAGAACAGGAAGAACAGAGTGACAGGCATTGCCGGAAAAAAACGCAAAAAGGCGCCTGCCACCGGTTGTCCTGTACTGTCGGCTATTGCTTTATCCATGAGTATGTGATATATTCTTTACGCATTATTTGTTACTGTTTAGATGTTCTGCCACAATATTTCATTCACCCAACAAATGTATTTAATCCGGCTGACTGGTCTGTTACAGATTTCCGCCTTTTTATATTCAATTATCGGAATTCGGGATTGAAATCAAATGAGGAGGCTGTTTTTTATGCCTGTGACGCCATCCAAACCCGGCTGATCTTCTCCGTCCATTCAGGTTTGACGGCGAGGCAATTAAGGAAACTAAAGAATTTGAGGAATTTAAGGAAGCTGAAATATCTGCCCAAACCGGCGCAGGTCATTCCACCAACTGAAAGGAGGAATCTGCCAGTTAACCGCACAATCCTAACCTCAGAACTCCAATACCAAGGGTTTTAAATGCCTGTAAAACCGCATTTATTCTGAAATTGATCATGCCGGTATTTATGCGTTACCACGCAAGTTTTCGAATTATAAATAACTGATTATCAGCTATCATATATCGTAATCCGACGTGGTTCATCTTGTTTGTTGTTGTATTTTAATTTGCGATAGTATTGGAGTTCTGAACCTGGCTACTCCCGTCCTTTTGGATTTGACTGCCGGTTGTTCATCTTATTCTCCATTCAACCACCTGTCGGGGTTGACAGGAAAGTGTGCGCCTTTACCCCCAATCGCTACGCTTCATTGGGGATGCGAAACATCCGTCGCCGTCTATAATCTGCGTGCATCCGTCCAATCTGCGTCATCTGCGTGCAAAAAACAGCGGTCCGATTTCAGCCTTTCAGATGTTCAAAGTTGCGGCGTTTCAATTCAAAGTCGCGACCAAGGTATTTTTCCCTTACTATTTCATTATTTGCCAGTTGCTCGGCTGTTCCCTGAAACAGCACCTTTCCTTCGAAGAGCAGGTATGCCCGGTCGGTGATACTGAGCGTTTCGTCCACATTGTGGTCGGTGATAAGTATTCCGATATTTTTATATTTCAGTTTTGCCACAATTTCCTGTATATCTTGCACCGCAATGGGATCCACTCCGGCAAAGGGTTCGTCGAGCATTATAAACTTGGGGTTTATGGCAAGACAGCGGGCTATTTCCGATCTTCGGCGCTCGCCTCCGGATAACCTGTCTCCAAGGTTTTTCCTGACTTTCTGCAAGCCGAATTCTTCTATCAGGCTCTCCAGTTTCTCTTTCTGGGAGGCCGGGGAAGTTTTTGTCATTTCAAGGATGGATCGTATATTGTCTTCCACTGTCATTTTCCTGAAAACAGAGGCTTCCTGAGCCAAATATCCGATTCCGTTCCGCGCCCGTTTGTAAACAGGGAATTTTGTTATTTCCTGCTCGTTGAGGAATATTTTCCCCTCGTTGGGCATAACCAGGCCTACCGTCATATAAAAAGTAGTTGTTTTACCGGCTCCGTTGGGGCCAAGCAATCCGACTATCTCACCCTGTTTCACATCTATGGAAACACGATTGACTACCGTTCTCGATTTATATCGTTTGACCAGATTCTCCGTGCGCAGCACCATGTGCTGTTTTTCCGGTACAACTGTATTTTCTGTTATTTCATTCATGCCTGTTGGTAAGGATGCTTATTCCAATACGGTAACCCAACCGTGGACGTCGGGTTCGTCACCCAGTTGTATAGCTCTCAATTTGTTATATAGCCTTGTGCTGACAATGCCCGCGCTTCCGTCTTTGGATATCACATACGATTTGTTTTCGTCGATGTCATCCACCCTTAATATGGGACTGATAACCGCCGCCGTTCCTACTTGTCCGGCCTCTTCGAATGTAGCCAGTTCTTCTTCGGCTACTTGCCTGCGCTCGACTTTCATGCCTGCGTCTTCGGCAAGCTGCATCAGGCTTTTGTTGGTTATGGATGGCAATATGGATGAAGAAAGCGGTGTGATATATGTGTTGTTTTTGATTCCGAAAAAATTGGCAGGGCCGCATTCGTCCAGATATTTCTTTTCTTTCGCGTCCAGATACAACACCGCCGAGTAGCCCGTTTCATGCGCTTTGTTTCCGGCAACGAGGCTGGCGGCATAATTTCCGCCAACTTTTATGGTACCCGTTCCCAGTGGCGCCGCACGGTCGAATCCGCGGAGGATTGCGACAGGCGTAGGTTTAAATCCTTCTTTGAAATAAGGCCCTACAGGTGTGACGAATACCAGAAACAGGTATTCGTTCGCAGGCTTTACGCCTACTTGCGCGCTCATGCCCAGCAGCAAAGGACGGATGTATAATGAAGCTCCGCTACCATAAGGGGGTATGAAGCGTTCGTTTAGTTTCACGGCTTTCAATACGGTTTCTTCGAAAACTTCCACAGGCAGTTCCGACATCATGATCCCGCGACACGAAGATTGCATGCGCAAAGCATTGTCGCGCATCCTGAATATGCGGATCTTCCCGTCTTTTCCCCTGAATGCTTTTAATCCTTCAAATGCTTCCTGTCCGTAATGGAGACAAGTGGCGGCCATGTGAATGTCGATGCTTTCGGATGCGGTTTCGGCGGGCGTACTCCATTTACCGTCTTTGTAGTAACTTCTCACATTATAATCTGTCTTCATGTATCCGAAAGACAGGTTTGACCAGTCTATTGCATTCATATAAGTAAAAGTTTTATCATCGAGTAAAAATTGATGGAATTGTTTATCTCCACAAAAATACAATTTTCAGTGATACAAGGACGAAAAATCAGTTGTTAAGTTTATGAAAACAGTAAAAACTTTAGAATCTGTCCGGATTTTGCCTGTTCAAATTTTCAAAACTGTTTCCAGTCCGGTTTTTCTTTTGTGAAATGACGATAGCGGACTATCGGAGCCATCGCGGGACAGGACATTGCAAAATTCAATCATCCCGACATAACCTGTTAGAAATTGTTTATTTCTCATGCCTTAGCCTGCCAAACTCTAAAATTTCGACTGCAATTCAGACAGTTTCACAGGGTCAAGGGCCGGTTTACTTGCTTCGTTGAAGGTTGGCAGCTCCTTCACAAAGCCTGTCAGTGAATAAAATTCCTTGCAGATGATCAAATTCGTGCTGGAAAATGATCCCTGTGAAATCACTTTCCCGCGATTGCCCCGAAAGCCTTTCTTTGATTAGTACTCCCTGTTCATTATAATATTCTACATCTATCCACGCGTGCCGTTTCGTATTTCCCGACAAGCCGGGTACGGACAGGCAGCCGTCTCTTTCGAAACAAACGGTTTCGTCCGAATAGTTTATTATGCGGGGATTAATCGCTACCTCAACAACATTGCCGGGTCTGTCCATTCGCATAAACAGGAATAAATTGTAGCCGACGCCCACTTGCGGGGCGGCTATTCCCACACCCGACTCCTCTGACAGCGTGAGTTTCAGCCGTTGGATGAAGCGTTGCCAATCTTTGTCGGATGCGACGCCTTTCACATCCAAGTCGATACTTTTCTTTCTCAGAAAAAGGGAATCATCAATATTGTCGGTTTGGAGAACCCTGAACGGGGTATCGATACCGAAGCTGTCCGTTAATATTTTTTCTTTTCCGCTCATGTTTTTTATAGAATTACAAGCCATCAAGCCAATGGCCGGTATCAGCAAAAATATTATTTTTTTCACCGCGTTGTTTATTCGTCACATTAATTCCGTTGAACATTGCCTGTGCAATACAGTCTTGCAAAGGTAATCTTTTTTTTGTACAAGCATTTACGCCGCTCTGATTTCTGATTTCGGCCTTATAAAATAAATCGAAAAAACAAGCTCGTCTTCTTTGAAAAAAAGGCGCAATTCTCCATTACGCCTTTCTTATTCTGCATAATTACTTATTACCTGTTCATCAACTGTTTGACAAAATTTCGCTGGTAATTACATGATTTTTTGCCGACTTTTTATCGCGCCGTTTCTGTTCAGAAGCCGCCCGATTTCACCAACCCAAAGCGTTGCCGAAGTAACGCCGATAATAATTTCCCAATCTGCCCATTTGAGCGGCGTAACGTTAAACATCTCGCCGCCAAAGGTTACAATAAACCACTGCCCGATTAGAATTACTGCGGCAATAGCGAGAAATCCGCCGCATTTGCCAATATTGTCAAATGCGGATTTGCCGGTCATAAATGCTTTGGCGTTGAACATGTTCCAGAATTGCAGCATCACGAAAATTGTAAAAAACAGCGAAAGTTCGTAAGCCGACAAGCCGTTGCCCGCACTGAAATTGAAGAAGTTTTTGAAGAAACCGGCAATGCTGAATTCGCTTAACGCGGTAATGTCGGCGTGTTTGAAATATTGTACCAGGCCAAACAACAGAACAACAAAGAATAGCCCGACGCCCAAAATGCTTTGCCACATCGGTTTGCTGATAATAAAACCGGTGGTTTTGCGAGGTTTTTCCCGCATCACTTTTTCGCTTGGCGGCAACGAGGCTAACGCCAATGCCGCGAAAGTATCCATAATCAGATTCACCCAAAGCATTTGCGTAACAGTCAGCGGCGATTCCGTTCCCAAAAACGCGCCGAGCATCACAATGATACACGCCGCCACATTGATAGTCATCTGAAACAAAATAAACCGCTGAATATTCTGATACAGAGAGCGTCCCCACATCACAGCGCGGGTAATGCTGCTGAACGAATTGTCGAGAATGGTTATGTCGCTCGCTTCTTTGGCTACGCTTGTGCCGTCGCCCATCGACAAGCCGACTTGCGCCGCGTTTAACGCGGGGGCGTCGTTTGTGCCATCGCCGGTAACCGAAACCACTTGTCCTTTTTGCTGCAGCAATTGTACCAAACGCTGTTTGTCCATAGGTCGTGCGCGGGAAACTATTTTCAGGGATAAAACCCGCGGCAACAGTTCTTTGTCCGACAGCGCGGCAAAATCAGCGCCGGTAATATGATGCGATTCGTCTTCGTTCTCTTGCCACAAACCGATTTGACGACCGATTTCTTTCGCCGTTCCGGGTGTGTCGCCGGTAACGATTTTGACGTCAATTCCTGCTAACAAACAATTCTTTACAGCCTCAGGCGCTTCCAAACGGACAGGATCGGAAATGGCGACAATGCCAAGGAAATCAAGATTGTCAGCCACTACTTTGCCCTCTTTGATATAATCCTTACCGTCTTCAACAATTTGATAAGCAAAGCCTAGTGTGCGCATTGCTTTATTCTGATAATCAATCAGTTGTTTGTGAATTTCTTTTTTCGCAACAGGAACATTCCTGCATAGATCCAACACGATTTCGGGCGCGCCTTTCACATACAAAACCTTTTTGCCGAGCAATGGCGAATCGACAATCGTTGCCATATACTTGCGGTCGGTCGAAAAAGTCAGTTGTTCAACCACTTCGGCATTTTCGCGCAAAGACAGATAATTGACGCCGTTTTCGTGTAGCCAAAGCAGCAATGCGCTTTCGGTGGGATTGCCCAATGCACGGATCTTGTTCGGGTCGGAATAATCGAGATAGGCGGTGGAATTGGCGGCAATCAGTTCTTGAACCAAGATCTTATCAAGATTATCAGGATCATTTTCAGTGATCCTGTCAATCTTTGCAATCCTGTCAAAATTGCGAGTCAGACGGATTTCATAGACTTTCATCTGATTTTGCGTCAGCGTACCGGTTTTATCGGTACAAATGACAGTTGCGGCGCCCATTGTTTCGCAGGCGTGCATCTTGCGGACAAGGTTATTGGTCGATAGCATCCGCTTCATACTCAATGCCAAAGACAGTGTTACGCTCATCGGAAGTCCTTCGGGAACGGCAACCACAATGACCGTTACGGCTATCATAATGGTTTTCAGCACGAAACTGCCGAAAAGTATCCAGTCAAACGCTTCGTTCAATCCCGCAAAATACCAAATCAAACGCCCGACAACAATCAGTGCGGCTATGGCATAGCTTGCTTTGGTTATGAGGCCAGCCAAGCTGTCCAGCTGCTGATTGAGAGGCGTTTCGACGCTGTTGTCGATTTGTGCGCCCTCGTAAACTTTGCCGTATTCCGTAGCGTCGCCCACTTTCAGAACTTGCATAATGCCGTGTCCGTCGACAACGGTCGTGCCTTTCATCGCCTGATTGGACGGATAGGTAGCGTCCTTGTCGAAATCGGCGGGGTTTAGCGTTTTTTTGCAGACAGGCTCGCCGGTCAGCGTCGACTCGTTGATTTGCAGCGAAACGGCCTTGAGAAGTTTGCCGTCGGCATGGACTTCCTCGCCGGTTTCGAGCAGCACAATATCGCCTACAACCACCTCTTTTTTAGTGATCTGACAGACATTGCCGTTGCGGATAACTTTAACCGGTGTGTCGTCATTAACTTTGTTGAGCACCTCAAATTTTTTGTTGGCGCTCAACTCAAATAAAAAGCCGACAACCGTAGCCAACAGTACGGCGAAAAGAATGCCCGCAGGCTCAAGGAAAAGACTTATCCCGCCATGTCCGCTAAAAAAATCGTAACACGACACCCCGATTGACAAGGCCAGGGCGAGCAATAGAATGACGATGATCGGGTCTGTAAATTTCTCGAAGAACTGCGCCCAAAGCGATTCTTTTTTCGGCGGCGTTAAAATATTTTCGCCGTGTTGTTTACGGCTTGCGACAACTTGCGCATCGGTTAAGCCTGTGTAATGACGTTCATTTTCCATCGTTTTTAATTTAATGATTCTTTTCTTCTTTATGTTTATGATTTCCTCCTATATGCGTCAGGTACAGCGCCGCGGAAACCAACAAAATGCCAATTCCCAAGAACAATAAATCGCTGACCGTTTCGTAATGAATATTCAAAGAATGTTCAAAGAAACCCACGATTAAAATCATGAGAATAACTTTGCCCAACGACGATTTCAGGTCGTCTATGCTGTTGATCTGCAACCAGGTGGGGCGAGAATCCAGTTTGCGATTTACAGGGTCTATCTTGTTGATAAACAACTCATAAATGCCCATACTGAAAATGATTAGCACAGTGGCGAACAAATAGCCGTCAACGGAAGCGACAAACAGCGCTACCAAATGCTCCAAGCCCTTACTGTCTACCGTGTTGAAGTTTTCGACAAAAAATTTCAGTCCTTCAAACACCTGCATCGAACTCGTGATAAACAGCGCGATAGAGGCGAACATCGAGCCTAACACCGCGAAAAAAGTTACAAACCGCAAACTGAACAGCAGCGCTTCAAAAGCCCTGACATATTTGTTTTTATAGTTCAGCATTTCGGGAAAATTGATAGACTTTTTCTGCAAGGCGGCGAGCAGTTTTTTATCGATATTGTCGGCTGCGCCCTTGTATTGGATTTTCGCGCGAAGCCATTTTGCCTCGCCATCGTCAATTTCGCCGGGCGATTCGTCGTCTTCGAGCAAAAAACTTGTAATAGCCTCAACAAAAAGATTTTCCAAATCCTTATGCATCTTTTTACGGCTTACCGAGTCTTTGATTTCAAACAGAAATTCGGCTTTTTCCCTGTTAATGCCGCCATTGGCAAATATCGCTTTGCGAAGTTGCTTTACATCGTCTTCGCTAATTTCACCGTCGGAAAAAATGAATTTTTTGAGTTCGTTTAAAGTATCCATTTTTGTAATTTATATGTTTTTATCTTATTCATTTCCAAATGAAAATAACATTTGCATCAAATCGACGCCTGCATAAATCAATATCAAAATGCCTACGATTGTGCAAGCTATTACTGTAAATTTCCTGTACGGACTTTTTTTCTTCTTGCCTTTCTTGAAAAACAAATCGGGCAAAGCGAGCCACACAAAAAGCCCGATAATTGCTTTTATAACTATTCCTGTCATATTCAAAATTAAAAAGGACGTTGTTTTTTCAAGGCAACGTCCTTTTGATTAAACATTTGCTTTAAAATAAATCTTCAATAAACTTCGCCATTGCGATACATTTCATTTACTTTCTGTTGTATTGCATTGTACTCGCTTCCCAACACCCGTTTCCGGTCCTCTCCATTTCCATAATCGCCTCTGATAACTTTTCTGGCTTCTTCTTCAAGAGCGCCTTGAGACAATGTTGCAGCAGGTTTTGCACCTGCACCGGATTTTGCAGTCGGCTGTCTGCTTTGCGCAGGCGTTACTGATTGTTGTCCGCTCGGCTGCGGTTCTGCAGTTCCGGTAGCAGGCGTCGTAGCCGGTTGCCCGCTTGCTTTGGGTGCAACGGTTGTTTCGTTTGCAGTGGTTTCCGTTTCTTCCGATACAGGCGTTTGGGCCGCTTCTGCGGCTCGTTTTGCCGCTTCAACTGCCTGTGCCGCCTTATCAACATTTGCCTGCGCTTCGGCAACGGCCGCTTTTGCTTCGTCAGTAGTTGCGTTGGCTTTTGCCTCATCAACCGCTTTTTGCGCCTCTTCTACTTTTGCCTGCGCCTCTTCAAAATTCACAGTCGAATTTTGACATGCAGCGGCAATTCCGGTTGCTTTTGCAGTTGCCTCTTCTACTTTTTCGGCAACAATTTTATCTGCCATACCACTTGAGAAAGCGTTTTTTACGACAAAAATAACAACCGCAACTGCTATTATTGCAAGCAAAAGCCAAAGCAGCCATTTGCTTTTCTTTCCCGTTTCCTGAGGCGATTCTTTACGCTTTAAGGTGACTTTTCGTTTTAATTCTGCCATGGCATTAAGAATTAGTAATTAAACTAAATCCCGGAATTTGCGAAAATGCCTGTCCCAAAGTCAAAACACGTCCTTCGTTGATTGCTTTTTTGCCTGCATCGGCGTTTTCAATTTTACAAACTACATATACATGACCGGCTTTGTTGTCATCAACAGGAACTTCGAAGTTATCACCCGTATCTGTTGTGATTTCCACTTTTCCTGAATATTCGCTGAATGTTACATTCTCATTGTCGATTGCCGCATCGTAATTAAGGACAATGACATAAAGTTCGCTCAACGCATCAATGTTTTTCACTTTGATCACTTCATTTTCTTCTCCTCCCGGACGCGGCGTTTTGGCATCGCCCATATGAAGAATAAACGGAAATTTGTCTAAAGAACCCAAATCATCTTTGTTTTGATTGTACCCGTCGGAAAAAACGCCGCCAATTTTTCCGTCTTTTGTTTTCCAAAAAAGACAAAGATCCAAGTCCGTATCCGAAGACCAGACCATTTCGATTTGCAGCCGTTCGTTGAAAGTGAAAGGAGCCGCTTCACCCTTTCTCTTTAATGTCACTTTCGGTTTTAATGTTACTTCTGACATAACTTTGAAATTTTAAATTAAACAATAGGTTACTTATAACGAGTTACTAATTCTTCTTTTGGGGTCGCAAGAAATCGTCATCATCAAGTGTTTTTTTAGATTTCTTTACTATAAAATCATTGTCTACTTTGTCAGTTGATTTGATTGTTTTTCCTCCTAAAAAATCATCCGTTTTTATTTGGAGATTTTCTTTTGGCTTTTTATCTGCAAAAAAATCGCCGTCATCTTCCGGTTTTTCCCTTTGTTTTGGCGTTGAAACACTACCTGTTTCAAACTCCAAATCAAACTTTATTTTTTTGACACGCGCTTTTAATGTGGCATCGTTCGGCTTTATTTTTAACGCTTTATCCAAATAATCCAATGCTTCTTCGAGTTTCCCTTTCTTTTCCGCAGTTGTAGCTTCAAGTATCAATTCATTAAAAGCGCTTTCCAATTCTTTTTGTTTTTTTTCGTCTTCTACCTGCTTTTTCCGTTTGGAAATGGCAATTATTTGCGTGTTGCAATATTCGTCGTCCGGCTTTAGTTTTAAAGCCTCTTCGTAAGCGGTCTTTGCTTCTTCAAAATTTGCAAAGTTGAAATATCTATCGGCAGATTTCACAAATTCATTAAATTGCTTGTCCTGTCGCTTCAGCGTTTGGTCAATCTCTATTGAAAGTTTGTTTGCCTCTGCATTTGATTTGTCAATTGATAATATTTCGTCTATTTTTGCTTTTGCATTTTGAAATTCTTTCTTTAGCGCTAAATTCTTCGCTTCGGAAACAAGTTGAGCAATTTTTGCTTTCTGCTGTTCTTTATTCTTTATTAATCTTTTTACCTCGATAATTTTTTGGATAATATCGGCATTGTCGAATACAATTTTTGCCGCTTCGTATTCTTCAAGAGCTTTTTCCAATTTATTGTTTTCCAATAAAATACCGGCTTTCTTCAGATAGGATTTATACAATTCATTTTTAGCGTTAAGTTTGTCTGTTTTTTCGACTAAATCGGTTAAAAATTGTTTGTATTCTTTATTTGTCTTGTCCAGCAACAAGGCATTTTCAACATTGGCAAGAGCATCCTGCAATTTCCCTTCTTTATCCAATTCCACTGCTCTTTCAAAAAGTATCTTCGCTTCCTTGCGGTTTTCTTCTACTTTTTTCTCTGCCGCGATTCGTTTTTCTTCTGCTTCCTGTTTTTTACGCAGTTTGTCTTCAAGCGCGCGTTGTTCGGCCTGTTTCAATTCTTCGGCATGGGCGCGGGCTTTAATTCTTGATTCTTCATCAATATATCGGGTGAAATCTATTTTAGGATAGACCGACAATATGTTTTGAATGTCCCTGTTGGCATACAAAAACAGTTTTTCATCATGAATGAGCCTGCTAAATCGCTCTTTTACAAGCGAGTTTTGAAAACAATCGCCCAAAAGGAAAATAGCCGCAACACCACCACTGACCTTGTCGCTTTTGAAAGCGTCGAAAATATCCATCAATTCCTGAATGTAATGCCCCGTATCGCTTTCGATATTGTCTTTTCTGACAAACACCTCTTTTTTTGCGCTGGGCATTTTTGAAAAACTCTCGATAATACGAAAAGGACGATTTTGCAGCTGTGCATCAATTCGCCTTAACCAATCTTCGGCTTTCGCTTCCATTTTGTCGCATTCATCTTCTTTTTCTTTTTCGGAAGATAACGCGCCTGTCGCATTATTGACTTCATTCACAACATACCGTACCAATGCGCGTTTGCGCGGATCCGTGCCTTTGCCCTTGTATGATTTTACTTCGCCGTCAATCAGAAAATAATTGTCCGAAAAAACAAGTTTTATCAAATACAAAGTTGTATTTGTGGCGGCAAGCAACAACACGTTATTACCATTTACAGGAATAAAATCCTTTTTACTGAACGGATAATAGCAAACCAATTCGGAAAGCGGAATGGTATAAGATTCTATCCGAAAACCGTGATTTCGCAAATAATCTACCGTTTTTTGCTTTGCATTGTCGCTGACTGACAATGAAAAAGTAATAAGAGTAGGTATATTGCCGGACGTATTGTGCAGTACCGAATTATATTTGTCTTTCAACGTTTTCAGCAAGCCGGAATATTCCAACAATTCTATTGTCGGCTTTTCAATACCTCTAATAGTAAATTTCGTATACTCGTCTTCGATTGTCTCAAAAAATCTGCCGTAATAGTTGATTTCATTGTTGTTGAAATGCGACTTGTTTTCTTTTCCAAACGAAATTCTGTTTTGGTGCGGATTATTGAAAAAGTAGAGCCACAACAAATCGTCGTTACCGTTGGTAACAGGACAAGAAGTTTCATTGTCGGCGCACACCGCGCCGACAATGAATTCTACATCAATATGCAATACCAAATAATTCATTTGTTTATGATTTGAAAATTTCGGGGATTAGAATTTTCTCCAAATAACACAGCCCTTCGGCAATCAATATTGGGAAACGGTATTCAAAGTGATTGGTTTGCTGCTTGGCAAGCCGCGCTTTTTTGTATTCCGCATCGTTTTGAATATATGCCGACAAAAGCGAAGGCAAGTCCTTGCCGCGATTTTCAAGTACAGCGAGATTCTTTACCAACCCTGCTTCGTGTCCGACAAAATCAATGAATATCCGCAAAAATCCCTCGAAATTTTCTAATTTGTCGGGGAACTCAAATTGTCCGATATTTTCAAAGTATTCATCGGAAATGACTTCATCGTCGGAAAAAACAACAAATTGTCCGTTGCGCAGATATTTTATTTGCTTTTCGGCGAAAATATCCGAAGTAAAGCGAACATCGCGGTCATAAACAAGTTCGGCATCAACCGCCAAACCTTTTGAAACTTCCGATTTATTGTCGTCTGTAATATCGTTGCGGTATTTCAACTTGATATTTTCAGCGCCTTCGCCGTAACCTTTGCGGAAACATTTTTCAAAATAGGAGTTTGTACTTGTTGCGCCGGGAATAGTTTGCAGCCAATGAAACAATCGCCCGCCCTTTCCGAAAGGCAATAAATGCACTTCCTTTACGGCGGTAAGGTTATTTTCCTTGATTGTTTTAGCGCAAAGTTTGCCTGCATAAAAAATCAACAAGCCTGTAACATAAGCGGGAATAGCATAAACAAACGGCGCTTCCCGTCCAATATAGGAATAAAATGCTCCGAAATCATCGTCAGTCAACTGGTCGAAAACACTGTTCAGGTAGAAAGGCGCCTTTCGTCCTTCCAATAAAATTTCCTGAATGTTTTCAACCCGTATTCGTTTCTGACTTTGGTGATATTTGTAAATAGCTTCCCTGAAAATAGCCGAATTGCTTACCGCATCAAAAAATACGCCTGCCGCAATGCGCACCGAACTTTGTTTGTAAAGTTTCGGCACATTATTGGCGCTTATATCTTTGGCTAGCAAGAGAATATCGCTTGTACTACCTCCTACGTCAATTCCCAAAAACATATTGTTGTTCAAGCCGTAATCCCTGCTCAAAGCATATTTGCAAACCGATTCGGCCTCGGTCTGCTCAATGATTGTCGAAGGCCGCAGGCGCGAATGAGTTTTACTGTCGGAAATGGGTGTAAGCGAGGGCAGTTGCCCGTTGTAAATAGACTTGTACTGATTCAAATCTGTTGAAGACATCGAACCGGGGAAAGACCAGCGTAATTCTACAGGACGGCATTTTTCAGCATACAAATCGGCGCAAATGGAAAGCCACAACGCTTTCAGATAAGCAGTTTTTTTGCGAAGTCCTGCCGTATCGGACAACCATTTCATATTGTAATGAAGCGTGCCTGCCTGCGTTGTGATTTTTTCCTTGTCCATTTCTTTGACAAGGATATTTTTCTCGTTTACCGCTACTCCGCCGGCAATTTCCTTGTCGTTGTTGTCGCCCACATAACGATTGTCGTGTTCGTGCAACCACGATTTTATTTGTCCGTTAAGGGTTGCTTCGTTTGAGAAAAACAACAATTCGTCTCTTTCGGCGGTTGCTCCGCTTTCGGAATCAACGCCAACCAATGCCAATCGCCTGTTTTTGAACTTAATCGGCGCGGCGCCATTGTTGGCAGCCGTTTTCAACGTGTAATGCACACAGGAGTTATTGCTGCCAAAGTCAATGCCGACAATGGCTTCGCGGGTAATATCTTCGGTTGTCAAATCAACAATTTTTTTGTCGCCCATCGTGGTATCACCCGGATTTTTCACTATCAAATAACCGGCATTCTGCGACTTCCCCGCATTTTCAATCCTGATTTCCAAACCTGCGATTGGACGATTGGATTTGATGACCTCGTATTTGTGCATCTCTTGCGGCACTTGCCCTGCGGGATAGGTAATCAGATTGGTAATATCCAATTCACCGTCTTGCAAACAATCGGCAGGACTGTTTGAATATACAACCGATTTTTCTGTTTTTTCGCCATGAAGCCGTTCTACTGTAATGATCCGCTGTTCTTGTCCGCGTTTATAGAACGGAACAAATTTTACTCCTTGAATATTAAGCGGATATTCGGAATACAAGTAATAAGCGTCCCAATTATCGGAAACAAAATCGGGCCACATAATCACTTTGTTGTACGGCGTTGCCCATTCAATTTCATATTCTTTTGAGTTCAGTTTATAGGGTTGATTGTCAATGTTTACTGTTAAATCTACAATCAAATTGCCCTGTTCGCTGACTTTGCCGACAATATCAAATTTCGGGTCTTGATGCGAAACCAATCTGCCAATTTGCTGCGTAAACATTTGTATGCCTTCCATACTCAAAGGCAATGCAAAATATTTGGCGGGATTTTCCGTATCACGTACATCGTTTACTTTTAAATAATAAACAGCAGCATTGGAAAGCGGGTTTTTATAATCGCTCGATTCAAACCAGCCCAAAATACTTTTGTCATCTTTCAGAATATTTTGCAGATCGCTTAATTCGGCCTTTATCAAACTTTTGTTGGCAGGCTCGTCGAATGTAAATGCACCGTCTTGCAGTTGATATACTTTTTGTTGAGAGTCAAGTAACGACTTGTACGGCTCCGACAAGCTGGAATATTTGGCGACCGTTCCGTTTTTCTGCAATTTACTTTCTTTCAGTTCAATATCTTTTTGCCACTGACGAAGAAATGCTTTCAATCCCGACAGATCCAACTTGTTGTTTGGACGCGAGAGATTGATATTTTCCTCGTATCTGGCAAAATTGCCGTTTGCATTTTTGATAAACAGATAGAGTTTTTGCAATTTGTCATTATCCAAATAGCGCATCGGGTCTTCAAACTTGCCGTTTCTGTACCAAAGAATATCGCTTGCGTGTTTCAAGTTGCCGTATTCCACTGCCGGAAAAATAATCGAAAAAGGCGAAACGCTACCAACCGACTGCCCTTGATAATGCAACAATTGCACGTATGGCAATTCATCGGGATCACTTTGTTTTTTCTGTTGGTCAGTCCAAAAGTCGGCATCGTCCAACAGCATACGCCCAAATGCGCCCGAAATTTCAAACAGGTCGTTTTCTTTCGGATTCATATAAATCGGCTCTGAAAAACTGACGCGGTCGGGGAAAAGAGCGGCTAATGCAATCAGCCCTTTCCATTCGTCGCGCAAGGTTTCATAAACTTTCATCAATCCGCCTTCCTTGATATTGGCGTCTTTTCGCTGCAAATAATCAAAGGCAAACCAAAACAGTTTGGCTCGCGCCCAAGGCGTTGGAACGCCGGAAACCAGCGTGCTGTTTACCTGGTTTTCTTCCAGATCGCCTACATCAATACCCTGAATATAAGGCTTTATTTGGTCGTGAACGTACCATCTCCCTTCGGGATTGGATTTTGTACCTTCATTGCTTTTTATTAATTTTGCTTTTGCCATCGTTCCTAATTTTTAAAGTTATACAACTGAACCAAAGTGTCGTAAGTCCGCTTGATCAACTTCTCGTTTTTGTTGGTAATACTTTCCGGTTCTTTGGAAGAGATAAATTCTTTTTTAAATTTATTAAATATGTCTTTGCTATTGCCATCGCCAATAAGAACAGCCTTGAATTTATGATTTTCAAAATCCGTGTCCTTTTGAAAAAGTTTTGTATTGAAATTAAACCTTGTCATCTCATCAATAGAAGTAGCGCTAAAAATGCCCGCATTCAACAAAAACTTGTCGCCGCCTCCGGCAGAGCGGTGCACCTGACGCAGCCAACCGTCTTTTATGTCGCCATTTTCAATACCAAAGTGGAACAGCGACATATACCTTTTCAGATTTTTCACTTCTTCGGGGTCAATGTCTTCGTATCCCTCGATCTTTACCTTTTTCAAATCGCCTGTTTGAGCCTGAACGAAGAAATCGTACTCTTCCAACAAAGTGAAATAACTCATTGCCGTGAAAAGTCCGATTTTTTTAGCCAACTCTTCTTTCTTTTCACTGCCTACGAAATCGATAAAGTCAATCTTACCGTTCTCGTTGAAAGTGCGGTAAAGATATTCCACCTTCTTCTCTGATTTCAAGTCTTCCAAACCTGCCAGCCCTGCGGTATCTGCGCCTTGTTCGGGCGAATTGAAGAAATGATAGGCGGCGAAAGCGGCCAAAAGTTCAATGTAATGCGAGTCGTTTTCCTGACTTTCGCCGCCGGTAATGGTTTTATCTTTTACTTTGCTCGGCTGCCATTCCAAACCTTCCGTTCCCATCATATAAAACTTTTGATAGGTTTTCTTTACCGTTTCGTCGGCTTCGTAAAACATCATCGCGGCTTGCGAATTAAGAGCGAATTTGTCGGAAGTAGCGATTACCTTTTGCTGTTGTTTTTCCTTGTCGTTGGGCAACGGAAACGAAAAATAACTTGTCAGCAATGTTGCGCCGAAAAAAGCATTGCGCTCAATGTCGGTAGCATCGGAAATCAATGCAGCCGCCTCTTTGATTGCTTTCGGGATAATTGGAATTGACGAAGCGCCTGTTCCGCCAAACACCGAGCCAAGAATAAACACGCGCGGTTTGCCTGAAGTCGAAGCCGAAATCAATTCTTGAATAAACCGCCGCAAATCGCTTTTGTCGTTCTGCTTTATATCATTGATAATGGAATGATACATCAACATACTGCCCAAATGCGTTTGCGCTCGATAGCCGTGTTTCAAGTCAAAATCTTTGGCGTTGTCGGTAAAAAGCAAGTCGGCAATCGCCGCTTTTTCGGGATGGCTGTACTTTGTATCGCCATAATTATATAGCGCCGAAAAAGTAGAAAGCCGCGAATAATCGGGGCTGAACTGATAATAGTGCAGATTGGCAGAGAAAAAAGTATTTTCCAAAGCAAACTGCTTCTTGTTCACGCCTTTTGTCTTGATGTACGCCTCTTTCAAATTTTTGAGACGGGTAAAATTCCCGTTGTCCTTGTCAGTATCCAACGCCAATAAATGGACGTCGGTATTGTCAAACATTCCTATGGCGCACAAGTGCGTAAATGCCTCTATGCAACGCATTCCCGTGCCGCCAATTCCTATAACAAATATCTGTTTCGCCATAATTTATCGATTTATTTTGATTTACCGAGAATACTGCCCCATTTGGAACGACGCATAACAAGCATTGTCAAAATGCCAATTACCACATATACGCCTAACAATACCAAAGTTGACAAGATATTGGCGGTCGAAAATTTTGCCTGCAACGGCGCTTTGACAATGTAACTGCTTACATATAAAGCATTGTACAGAAAAAATGCGACAGGCGCAATTAATCCTGTGACAATAAACCATACACGGCGGGTGATGTGGTCAGTACTGTTTTTCCCGCCCTGATACTTTATCAGATTGGCAATAATAAATGCCAAAACTACGGCTGCTATGCCGATAATTACAGCGTACATATAGGTTTCGCCTATCAACGCCTGAACTTGTTTGAGAGCTTCAATTTTTTTCATTTGAACATCCTCCTGTTTTTACTTGTGATTAATATTATTTATAACTTTCTGTTTTTAGAAATACGGTGTGAATAACTTTTCTGTTTGAGCAAGTAGGAACTACCTTTACGTCACGCAAAGCATTGTCGATACTTTTTGAAACGCAAATTGCCGTATTCGGACTCCAGATAGATTGCCATTCAAACATCGCGGGGTCGTAAGATTTCAAACTTACATTTGTAATCACAAAATCCAAGCGAACAAGATTTCCTCCAAATCCATTATCCAAATAGCCGTCAGTAAAGATTTTATCGGTAAGCATCACATTGAATTTATGACTTTGCAGGGCTTTTTTGTCTAACATAAATCCATCCGAAATATCTATATCTTTGACTGTGATGGTATTGTCTTCCAAAGCAAGATAGCGTGAAGTGATATTTGTTGCAACAATTTGCACATTTCCGATCAAATAATTCTCGCCATCGTTGAAAATCAAATTTTTAATTAGCGGAACAGGCTTTTCTTCAGGCAATGGTTCGCCGTATTCGTCCAATTTCATCACATATTCGCGAATGGAGCGCCAATCGTCGGAAATTTCAACATATTCAAACCCTGAATGATCTTCTACCGTGAAAGTCAAATCTTCCGCCACCATATTTTTACCTTCTCTTCGTACAGAAATATCGGAATTGGTCAATTTGAACAGGTTGCACAAACTATCCTGCAAAAGCAGTTGAACTTCGTTAAGCAAATTGTGGCTAATCGGCGCTTCCATTCTGTCGTCGGAGAAAATGAAATAGAAACGTTTTTTGTCGTAAATATTTCCTTTATATTTTTCCCGATAAGGCTCTGTGAGAATATAAATTGTATGACCCGCTTCTATCCAATTTCTGAAAGGTTCGCTCATAAACGGCTCCAAATCAAGAAAACGACCATTTGCAAGGGCTTCACAATCGGTAATAAGAATTGCCTGCTGATTATCGCTGCAAATTTGAAAAACGGCTCTCCGAATATCAGCAAAGGGAATATCCGCCTTTATTGTTTCCAACGCTTCAGACACTTTGTTGTCTTGCCTGTCTAAAGGAATCGATTCAAAATCTGCTCCCTTAATCAAACGCAAAGTATCGGAATATTGT
This sequence comes from Prevotella sp., assembly GCA_031273295.1. Taxonomy (GTDB): domain Bacteria; phylum Bacteroidota; class Bacteroidia; order Bacteroidales; family Dysgonomonadaceae; genus Dysgonomonas. The sequence continues at coordinate 2,043 of JAISSD010000062.1, read as the reverse complement.
CCTAAATTAGGACGCAATGCTTTGAAAACCTGCGAATTTTGAACAGCGTCGATCACACAGGTCGAGTGGTCAAGATACAAGATAACGCTCTGCTCCAACGCAGGATATTTCATTGCGGCAGGCTCGTAGATCTTCTCTTGAAGTTGCGGTGTATAAACTTCCAACATCGGGCTGCCGCACCCGAAAAATGCTAATGCCGTAAAAGCAAGCGCTGTAAAAAAACAATTTCTCATATTTTATTCAATTTATTGGTTATCAACACTTTATATTTCTCTTTAAAATCCTCCCATAAAACCTTCGAGATGTTTCATGCCTTCTTCCTGTTTGTCAATCGGTTGTTTCTTGGCAACCTTTGCTCGTGTCGCGACATAACATCCATGCAATTTCCCGATAGCCTTCTTATCTTTGCCGGTCAGGCGCTCTTCGAATTTGACAAAATCCGTATTTGAATACCGCTCAAATTCCCCGTCTAAATCCGCCCGTTTTTCTTCTACATCTACTGCAAAATATTAATAACAAGATATGTAAGACTCTCCAAGCGATGAGCAGGCGCAAAGTATGAGCATGATTAAGCAACCCGCCTTACTCCTACTTTCGACAGCCCGATTTCAAGCCGCTGTCCTCTTGCTAAATTAATTACCATAATAAACTCCGTTAAATGATTGTTTTTTATGTATGCATGAGAACAATATTTCCCCCCATTGAAAATTTTCCGGCACAACAATTTTGGCAACGGAATATCGCCCGATATAAAAAAATACCGGTAACGTGAATTCCTTTTGCCGAAAATGAAATATTTTGAGTACCCTTGCGATTTTTAGAAAGAGGGCGAATAGGTGTGTGTGTGTGTGTGTGTGTGTGTGTGTGTGTGTGTGTGTGTGTGTGTGTGTGTGTTAGCAAAAAAAATGACAATAGCAAACATTTCCGCCATTATTTTAGTTAAAAAGCGAAAAAAAACTTTGCCTGCATTAAAGGAACACCGTAAAACACAGGCATTTGCCATATTCTGTCCATTATAGTCCAATGTTTGTATAAATTTGGGCGCAAAGATACAAAAACTTTCTTAATATACTATAACTTTTCTTGAAAATTCTTGCAAATATAAAAAATATTTTACAGGTGCCACTGCGTCAACCATAGCCGTCAGGTTAACACCTGTAACATTTTGAAAAACAGTGATAAAACGGATACTTTTTTTGGGGGGAAGGCGCATTTGACTAGGTCGAACTGACAAAACAGGATCGGTATATCCAAGAAAAATATTACATTTACAAATCGTTACGATATTAACAGCGGTTTGCAAATATAAGAGAATGGAAGAATCGGAAAATACAAAATGGGACAGCTTCTTTCTTGATTTACAGGAAAGAAAACGTTATACCCTAAATTGGAGAAAAAAGTTAATAACCATGTCATTTATTGTAGAACAGAAAATTAAAGGGAGGTTTTATCCCAACGAAAAAACATTCTTGATCTTTCAGCTATTTCCGACTGTATAAATGATTGCGCTTCAGCGGAAGAATCAAATTTCCGTTCCCTGATTCCGGATTCAATATCAAGCAAACGGGATAAAAACCGGAGTTTTTGATCCAGTTCCGCTTTTTCATTGAAAAAGACATGTGCCGTCAGTGTTTTGCCATGGAGGTCGATCGGAGCGGTTACATGGTGGAAAATTTCTTCATTGTACTTGAATGCCGTATTGGTATTATTTAATGCCCCGACATTTTCCCTGACAAGCTCTTTCGCTTTCTTCAAACTGAATGACAAGGGCTGAAGAAAACCGGTACGGGCAGGGCTGTCCGGCAATCCTGAAATGTTGGAAGTACTGAAAAAGCCCCTATCCATAACAAGTGTCAAATCCTTCAAGTTGTAAACCTGCAACCGGTCGAGAAAATTATGGATGGTACTTGCATCCACAATGTTGCCGTAATTTTTTGTGGTCAGACGGGATAAAATCGCCTTTATGTCCGGCTTTTTTATCTTGTCTTCAGGCCCAAGATATTCCCGTTTCTGATTCGCCTGTGACACGACCCCGGCAATAGA
>JAISSD010000045.1 GCA_031273295.1 Prevotella sp. | reverse complement strand
AAGCCAGTCCTGCCAGGGCAAGAACAGGCGCTGCTGTTCTGAATTTGTGATGTATCATATACTGTCTGTAAGTTATCGTTATTACTGATCCTTTTAGGAGACAAATGTATTGAATCCGGTCGGATAATCCGTTACAGATTTCCGCCTTTTTATATCCAATTACCGGAATTAGGGACGGAAATCAAATAAAGAAGTTGTTTTTTATGCGTATTCTGACAGTCTTGCCATTTGATAAAGAATTGAAAGCAGAAAATGGCGCGAAGCGACAAAAAAATCTATCCCCGTGCAATCGGTAACACGGGGTGGATTGCCGGTCATCTGTAAAATATGTTCATCAAATCCAAAAACCTCTCCTCCACCCTCCTCAATTAATTTCCTTGAATTCCTCAAAAAAATCCTATATCACTCTCATTCTTTTGTTAGTTTTTCAAAAGAATCGAACAATGAATTTGCAATTCCAGGTATTGTTGCGTTTGCCTCTTTCTCAATGTTGTTGATTTTTGGATAATAGTTATGACAAAATGCATTTCGGATAAGCCGCAATCGTTCCTCGTTATCAGCTTCTGCATCAAATTTTTCCAATATACATTTAAAACCGTGTTTTACCTGCCTAAGTTCAGGATTTTGAAGAACTATTGATTTTTCAAAATCAAGAATGAGTTTAAACAAAGGCGTTCTCCTCAAATCATATTGTTCCAGTTCTTTCTCCAGTATCTCTCTATCCAATATTTCCGCCGATTTTATTTGCGGCAGCAAGGTTTTTATTCGTTGATCATATATGAATTTAAAGAAATCCCCATAATTCTTGAGTTTCAGTGATTCCTGTCTGATTGTTTTTACTGAACCGTCTTCCATTTTAAGAGAAATACTGAAAGGTATCTGCAACGAGAGGATATTATTATCACCTTCGGGGTTTATATTTCCAAGCTTGTATTGCCCAATCTCATCCATTTCATTGTTTTTCCATTCGCTATTGATTAATATATCTTTAGCCATTAAGTACAACAGTATATCCTGTACTTTATATTGGCGGATGATCTTTTCATTTTTCTTGAAATCTCTTAACTGGGCGCAAATCTTCTTGTATTCGGAATCATCTTCAAAGATTTTCAAGTCTATTGTCTCGTTTGGCGTTTTGATATTCTTATAATCAATTCCTTTTCTTTCAAGAAGGGACTTAATTTGTTCAATATATTCATCGACCCGCTTTCCGTCTTTTATTTGCTTTTTTATTTTATCAAAGGATGACCGTACCTGCTTGATTTCATTGCCGAGATCGATTTCCTTAAAACATTCTATTATTTTATTATATTCATTACTTTTAGTCAAGTTTTCTGCCGAAAATGTATTTCCTGTTTTTTTCTGCATATATTCCAGAATACTCTTATCCAGGGTTTCATTCTCTAAAAGTATCTCGTCAAGCGACAAATAATATTCTTTCTTTGGCTTGTATTTATCTTTATCTGTTCGCTTGTCTTTCAGATTGTTAAAGACATCATAGCTGCGTTTACAAGAATAGAATTTCTGATTGCTATCATCATTTATATGCTTGAAATATTCTGCTACAAGGAATGAAACATTGCATTTTTCTTTTGGCAAAGAAGCCATTAATTCTGGTCTGTCCGGATATTTATTTTTTAATTTCTCCTTTATTGCGTCATTGAACAATCCACGTGGTAATTCTATAGGTTGTTCCAAATACCGGTTTGATAAATCTATATAATAACAGTCGTCACGTTCAACCCATTTTTGTCTGCCGGAATACAGGAAACTGCATTTTTTATAATCTTCGGGCGTAATCCCTTTCAAATATTCAATGCGTTTTTCTAAATAAATCCGGTAAAAATGAATAGTATCCTGTGGTTCGCTTTTTAATACGTCTTTTAAAAAAGGATGCGGAATATTACTCTTTATTAACCCGGCGCTAACAAACATCCGGCTTAGTTCATCCAATGATTTGTCATACATTGCCAATGAACTTTGCATTACCTGGAAATTCATTCCTGTCAATTTATCTTTCCCTTGATTTTCTGTGGGTTGCAACAGAAGGATGTCTTTGGCTAGAAACCGTGCTAAACGCCCCGGTTTTATATCAACATACTTATTCGTTCCGATTTTATTTTTTTTGCCGTCTCCAATCGTTTTTATGTCTTTTTCCAATCGATCCTTAGCCCGTTCCGACCAACTTATCATATCGTTGATACGATCCTTCGAGAGTTTGTTGAAACGCTCCTGGATATTTACAGATTTCTTTGTTAAATAATCCTGCAATTTTTCCGGTATATCATTAAAATCAAGATCATAGTCTCTTTTAATGACAGAAGCAACTTCGTTCCGGTTTGCTAATATAGGAATTAATTTCTTTTCTTTTATATCCGAAAAAAGTTTTCTGTAGCGTTCTACATAATTAATAATAACAGACTCTGTTTCTTTCTTTTGTTTTTTCTCACAAAGCAGATTATGGAAAACCATCGCTTTAAGTTCATGAATACTCATCCAGCAATCGGGCGCCTGACACCGGGTTTCTTTGCCTTTAATTGCAGGAATAAAACAACCATTCTCCAGTATTTTCCGACTTGCTGAATTAAATGCCATTCCTATCCTGTTTCCATTGACAACATAATTAGCCCGATGATCTGTAATATAAGGTTTTTGGTCTGCTGTATCCTGCCGCACTTCTTCATACGGACGAATGTATTCAGCCCATCTTTCCTGCCGTACTTTTTCTATTTCATCAAGGCGTCCAAAGCCATTCAATTCTTTTTGTAAAGCTCTGATGCGGTCTTTATTATCACTATCGATACCCCTTTTTTCGTAAAACTTGTAACGGTATTTTCCCAATGATACCTGAAAACGGATATTTGCAAATAATTTGTTATCATCGAAATACCTCATGGCATAATAGGGGAAGCGATCCTGGTAACGTTTCATCAGTATTTCCGTACCATCATTGTTTACATTTTCTTTTTCCGGTTGTATTCTAAATTTGTCCTGATCTTCTTTACCTAAAGTTTCAAATAACTCATCCGGACATTTTTTAAGTTCATTCAGCATATCAAGCCCTAGGGCAAAGACCGGTTTTTCACTGTCAATCCTTGCTTTTGGAAGACATATACGGTAAACGCTGAATATTTCCCTTATGATCTTTTTCTGTATCTCCGGTGTATTCTTTTGAAAGAAATGTAATTCCGGAGTATCCAGGAGCACAGTTGCATACTTTTTCTCTATAAACAGGCTGATAAAAAAGATGATACCTCTTTGGGAAAGGTCTTTATTTGCCGTATCCAGTTTATAAAAGAAATCATCTCTTTCTCTGTGTATCTTCTCAGGCCATTTACCTTTATATACGGTTTTTCCGTTTTCGTCAACTTTTATTATTTCTTCATACCTGTCTCCGGGTCCTGATCCTGTAAGAAACTTCATGTTATCATCAGAAAACTCGAAACGATCTTTTACAATACGGCGTGCTCCATCAAAACAGTTTTTCAGGTAACAGGCTATTTCTTTATTATCTTTTTTATCGTCAATCCTCTCATCAATGAATACATAATGAGAATGTTGATCCCGAATTAAATTTAAAAACTTGAAAATTTTCACCAATATATCATGATATGTGTCTGGACTTGCGGCTCGAATCCCTGAATCTTTTTTTGAGATAGCATCTACCATGGGCTTCAAAAATGGAAAATGCTTGTCAAGCATATTTACAGCCTTTTCCTTTTCTTCCGAACGTCCTGATTTTAAAATGGCTATTGCCCTCATTTCCGAAAGCCGGGCTTCATTGCCTTCTTTTGCTTCCCCTGGCATTTTTGAAATATGTGATAGTGTAATAAATGCATTTTGACGGGCCATATTAAGATATGCGCCAAAAACGTGTTTGATGTTCTGCTCCATAATGTGAAATGTCTAAGAATTAATATTTATTTTCACTAAATTAGAAATAATAATCTGTTTATTAAAATATTTTGTTTAAAAAATATATCTTTATATGCATTTTCGGTTATTTCAGGTTTAGCTACCACATAATGCGGTAGCCGAGTTGATATTGAATTATTTTCGCCTGATGAAAACCGCTTGCATAAATTAACTGTAATTAAAGCCATACCAGATTATGGAACTTAAAGATTCAATGACTGTTTGTTTTATCCCGTTCAGTTTAGAATGCGATAATGTTATATCCATAATGAACGGATCGTTATGGGAGCTGATTGAAATAAGTGTAGATAAAAGCTTCCTGTATCCGCATATTTCAAAATTTTTGTTCGACAATTTTGGAGTAAAGGACGAAAAAGGTATTAATCTGGACAATTGCTTGGTGTATAGCCTAAAAGAGGATTGGCATGGCATAGTATCCGAAAAAGAGGAAGCAATCCGGAATTTATTTAATAATTATACGCTCGAATTAAAAACTAAACAGGACGGGAAAGAAACAACAGAGTTGAAATATTATTTCCGGTTATTGAATAAAAGTATGTTATCACCCAAACTCGTTCTTCATCCATTGTCGTCCGTCGGTTTTCTAATGTTTTGTTTCGAAGCAGACGAGAGAAGCCTCCAATTTGAAGATTATATAAATTTGAACTACTACCTCCATAAAACGGGCAAGCAATCGCCAGCCATACGTATAGACAAGAATAATGAGAACAATAACAAAATATATTCATCGTTAAGAAATTATAACAGGAATAATATCAAACCTTCAAAAAAAGAGGACAGTTCGGATTTTTTTTATTTATATAACCTTGTTTCGTTTTTGTTGCACAATTTTGACGGCCTTACATTCCTGAATAAAGAAAACATGCACTTGTTCAGCTATATTCAGATTAATTCCAAAGATGAAAATGCGTTGGCTAACGATGATATAACGAACAATTATATAATGAAAAACTATATTCGTTTGGCAAGATGCCAAAATACGAAGTATATGGTAAGGCCCGAAAGCGATTCGTTTGGCGACAAGATATACATGCAGACTTTCGAAAATATTTACATTGCCTCTTGTGTGGAGGGCGGATGTATCATGACCGATCTGAATCACAACTCACCATCCTTCATGCAGGACTTCAAGACCGCCCCCTTTGCATCCCGTTATTTGTGGACCTACATGCTGGTCTATTTGCAGCGTATAATGTTGCTTAATCTTTCAGCCAGACTTACTAACATTAACCTTGCTTTATCCGATTCAAAAGGTGCAGTAACAGACTCTTTATTGAAGTTGTCGAAGATGAAAGCGAACACTTATTTCACCGATATATCGGATATCACGCAGCACAATCTGTTCTACCGGTTTTGCTCACAGAATCTGTCTATTCGGCAACATTTCGATGAAGTAAGGGATAAGATTGAGGATTTGGATATCGTGATCAAGGAACAGGAGCTTGTTATAAAAGAACAGGAATTAGAAATAAGAAACAAAGAACTGAAGCAAATAGAAGAGGCTGAACGGAATGAGGCTAAACGGACAAAGGATCTTTCAAATAAATTGGGATTTATATGTATCGCACAAGTCTTTTTTGCCTTTGTCGCTTTTTCCGGAGCGAATGTTGAGATAGAATGCTTAACCAAACTTTATAATAATTTCAAGCTTTGCATAGATATTGTACTAGCCGTATTTGCCACAATTGCATTGGTGTTCTCCTTACGTTTAATATACAGTATTTTTAGAAAGAAATAGAGTTTAATAATATATTTGCCCATAAATCTTAACCGCCTGATTGGAGCTTTACGGCCAATCAGGCGGTTTTTTTATGCCTGTAACTTTTCTCAAAAACCATTATTGTCACAACACTTTTCAAAATAAAAGCATCCGTAATCATTTACGGATAGCGGCTCCCGTCTTCGCTTAAATTGTTGTCATAACCCTCCAAAATGAGAGCTTCTACAACTGAAGCAAGTAATAATCAACGATTTAATCTGTTGTCATAACCCTCCAAAATGAGAGCTTCTACAACCGGCTATCGTTTCGGGCGCTGTTCTGATGTGTTGTCATAACCCTCCAAAATGAGAGCTTCTACAACTTTTTGGCAATGATTTCCAACATTTCTGGGGTTGTTATAACCCTCCAAAATGAGAGCTTCTACAACATAGCTGACATCGGAACCAAGTCTTTGAACGTTGTTATAACCCTCCAAAATGAGAGCTTCTACAACTACTTATTATAAAATAACACCAATACCAGTATCAATCTCGTTGTCATAACCCTCTTTTGAGAGCTTCGACATTCCTCAAACTCCTCAAACTCCTTAATTTTCTTTGTTGTCATAACCTACCGGCTAATGTTGCGAGACGGGAGATTTTCGAAAAACTCTATCCCTGATAAAATATTAATCAGCTTATAATCAGACAAATATTTCAAAGAGCGAAATTTATAAAAAATATTTTTTGCAAATGTATTGAATTATTTGTAAAAACAGAGGTCCGCGAAAACTTTTCTAGACTCAAAACCTCTCCTCCACCCTCCTTAATTTCCTCAACCTCTTCCCCTCTCAAAAAATATCTTTCATCAATCATTTACGAGCAAGGAGCTTACACTTTTTTTACCTGAATAAAACGCTTTGGCTTTTATTCGTTTGGCGTCGCAGACTACAGGTTTTTCCCATACAATGGATTGTTCCGTCGGTTCGCTTCCATCGGTAGAATAACGAATAACAGCTCCGGGAATAGTTGTGTTTGCATGAAGTTTGCCGTCTATCATTTTGATGCCGGGCTGCGCCACTCTGAAGTTTATTCCCAATTTGGACAAACGCGGTAATTCCTTTTCTGCGATTTGAGCATTGTACAATTGTTTGGCTTCTTCATAAGCCGAATCCCCGGAAGCCAGCGACCATGCCGGCTGTATGTTCCATGCCCGTTCAATCAATCCGAACATTTTAGGGAATAAACAGTATTCTATCTGTTCAAAGTTCCGGATGGTTTCCGTCCACAACACTCCCTGCAAGCCTTTTATCTGCCGGCGGGCATCTTCCGATAACGGGATTTTTTTCTTCACGGCTTCATCAAGGTCAATCGGCGCACCGCTGAAATCCCGGCGTACCGACCTGTAAATATCATACGGAAGCATGTCGAAAGAATTATATTCATTCACAAAACCGCCCCAATACAATCCCGGTTCCTGCTGATGTTTATTATATGCCATGTCCATATACAGATTGGTTACATTGCATAATACGACCGGATATCCGGCGTTCGCGAGTTTATAGGGTACTTCATCCCCTTTCCATTCCGGTACGGTATTCCAGCAATAACTTAAAATATTACTGCCGGCAAAACGTTCATTTGCCGCATCGTTGGGCAATAAAGCCACATCTTCCCATGCAGCAGTCTGAATGTTTCTTTTAGACAGGACGGTCGTTATCTGTTCCAGAAAATGATCTTTCAATTCCCTGATCTTTGTCATGCCCCGATCTTTCATAAAATCACGACAAACCATAGAACCTTCCCATGAACCATGCGGTACTTCGTCACCGCCAATATGAAACACTTTCAGTTCCAATCCGGCGTCTGTGTACATTTTATCTATCTCATCCACCACTTTTTCAACAAAGCGGCAGGCTGACGGCAAAGCGACATTGATCACATTATCGGTAAAACTCTGGGCGGACAGATACCTGGAGGTATCGGCAAAATCAATCAGAAGATATTCTTCCGCCTTGAACTTATCCATTGCGATGTATTTTTTATAACGGGCGTTCATCGATTTGATGGCTGCCCGGGAATGTCCCGGTAAATCCACTTCCGGTATCACTCTGATGTGCCTTTTTTTCGCGTATTGCAATATTTCGATAAAATCGGCACGCGAATAATAGCCATTGGCCAAAGCTAGTTCATCCGAAGCATCCCAACCCCAGGCGAAAGCCGGATACAGGCAGGCGGATTCGTCGGAAGTATGTCCTCTTCGCGCTCCAACCCGAGTCAGTTCTTCCAATCCGGGAATTTCAATCCGCCAGCCTTCATCGTCCGTCAAATGCAGATGCAATACATTTATCTTGTACAGGGACAATATGTCTATCAACTTCAACAGATTTTTTTTCGTGGTGAAATTGCGCGCCACATCCAGCATGAACCCGCGATGTTCCGTATCGGGGAAATCCAGTATCTGCCGGTTAGTGATTTCTGCCGGAAGCCCGCCTGCATTTCCAAGCAGGTTCAGTAAAGTCTGGCAAGCATAGAAAACGGCAGGAGTATCTTCGCCGATAAGTTCAAAGCGGTTGTCTGCAATGATTATTTCGTATTGTTCGCGTCCGTATCCTTTTTTGTGTTCCGGTTTTTTCAACTCGATCACCGTTTCTCCGGTAGCCGAAACGTGGCAATCGAAAAACGACTCCAGTTTTTCCGTCAATAATTCAGCTTCATTTTCAAAAAGTGTGTCGTATTTCAGACGGATATTTTTGGAAAAAGAAGAAGTTCCCTGCGTTTTCTCAACGAATTTCAGAGAAGGGAACAATGCGGTTTCATCCAAATCAAAGCGTTTGTTGAACAAAGCGTTTTGTTCATACGCATAATTTCCGTCAGGATATGGAAGTTCTTTGGCGGAAGGACGCGTCCATTGTTCCTGTCGCGTAAACGGAATTACTTCGAGCGGGATATTCTGCAATTGTTTTTCATTCCCGTTTTCGTCCAGTAGCGCCATATATGTTCCCTGAGGAGCGGCAGACTCTTTGATGATACCGCCTTTGCATCGGAAAGTGAAGGCAAGGGTTTCTCCGGGAGGAATGGCCTGATACTGTGAGGCCGGAGATATTTTGAAATAAGTAGACATGATTCGTTCCACCCTTAGCGGAGCATCCTTCTGATTGGCTGGCGTCACCGGCGACTGATTGTAATAAATCGCCCAATTCCTGTCCAATGACGTTTTTCCTGTATTTTTTATATAAAAAGTATTTTCATAATACCCCGGTTCAACACCATTGGCGCCCATTTCCCAGACAAGCGATACCGGTAACACGGCGGCTTTTTGTTGACTGTCAAAGCTAACAAACAGCAATTCGGCAAGAAATACCGGAATGATCAGACAGTTTCGTTTCATACGAAAAAAAACGTTTAACCGGTCACTCTCTGTTTTGGCATGTCTAAAACATGTATATTTCATATGATAATAATTTGTTTTCAATTGACATATGGAACTTGCATGATTTTTATTATCACGGACTTTGGTGATTTGACAAAAATCATGTTTCGTTTCATGTGGATATAATTTATTTTTTAACGGTCGTATGGAACTCGCTACTTGACTCCGCCGAACGTTGTTTCACGCTCTTTGGCGCTCGTTTCATTAGTAAATTATAATTGTAAATTACCCTTAAATCCCCCGAAGGCTTTTAAAACCCGGAGCATCCCAGTTTCGTGCGTCAGTCAATTCTTCATTCCTCATTCTCCATTCCTCATTCTTCATTCTTCATTCCTAATTCTTCATTCTTAATTCCTAATTCTTCATTCTTAATTCTTCATTCCTAATTCTCCATTCTTAATTCTTCATTCCTAATTCTCCATTCTTAATTCTTCATTCCTAATTCCTAATTCCTAATTCTCCATTCCTAATTCTTCATTCCTAATTCCTAATTCAATGTCGTTTAATTAAGCCTTTCCATATTATCGACTGAACAAATGCAAGTTAACTCGAAAAAAAAGTTTATAAAACAGTTGGATATATGCCGGATTACAGTTAATT
>JAISSD010000018.1 GCA_031273295.1 Prevotella sp. | reverse complement strand
GTATATCTGCCTTTCGCAATGGCATCCCGGTCTTCCTCCCTGATATTCAAATGTATCATGTCTTCTTTTTGAGGCAAAGGTACAAAATATTTCTCATACATCAACCGAGTTCAGTATATCTCGATTATGCGCATCTTTCCTGGCTCTTTTCTCCGAATAGCCGACAATCAACCTGCTTGCTTTTGTTTTTTGATATTCATAAACTATTCCATCTGCTTTTTCCTGCGATAAAATCCACGTTTTAATGATCCTGCTCTCGTTTTTAATCCTCGCTCCAAGAATATATTTATAGTTATTTGCTTCTAACAGCTCAATATTGTCACTGTTCATCAAACCTGAATCGGCAACAACAACGAAGTCTTTCAAATCAAATTTTTTCACAAAATCCTCGACAACAGGAAGCATCGTGTGACCTTCGTATTTATTACCCTCGTGAACGGAATAGGCCAACGGATAGCCTCCTTGACTCACCAACAAACCCAAAACAACCTGTGGCAAACTGTGTTTCCCGTCTTTAGAATAACCCGGCTTACGCAGTTCATCTCCAAAATCCGTCTCAAAATAAAGCGTAGTTACATCGTAAAAGACCAAACCGATTTTACCTCCAGGCACTTTGCGTGTATGTTCAACGCTGATTTGCCGAACTCTCTCCTTGTGCGTGTCATGCAATTTATCCAAATATCTGTAAATCTTGTACAATTCGACATCTTCGTCAAAATAGGACTTCAGATAATCGACCGTAGCTACCTTGCTGCGGGGTTGGCAGATGCGCGACACGACCAAATGCTTCAATATCTCATCGTCAATCCTGTCAAAGCCTGTCAGCTTAAAAACCGGATTTAAGATCAATTGCATACCGTTGAGCAAAATGTTTTCAATATTGTCCAACAGGTAGTCGGCAAGCTGTTTTTCTTCATCCTCTTTAGCCTGTTCCAAAAACATATCCCGTTCGCCTGAATGAGCAAAAATCCACTTTTTCCCTTGTTGATAAAAATCTTCTATCTCTTTTTCCTCGGAACTGATACCGATCGTTTTTACATAGCGGATTGTTCCGTTACTTTTATCGACGATGACAACGCTTGTGCTGCCCGACCTGTTTTTCTTTTTGCGTACATACATGCCACAAAAATACTCCTTTTTTTTGCTTGCGACACCCATTTCGGTGTCGCAAAAATTATAAATAACTATATATTAGAGTGTTGAAAAATCGCTTCCGTGAAAGTGTCAAAGTCAGGAGAATTTCAAACAACTGATCATTGGCTGTCATGTATCGCAATCCGACGCGGATCATTTTGTTTATTGCTGTATTTTAATTTTGCGATAGCATTGGCGTTTTGAATTTCAATGAACAAAACAACCTTCTTCCATATAACCGATTTCACACAACCGTTTTCAGTTTTTCGAGATATTTTTCTAAACCTCTGATTTTAAGGCCCTCTACCGATAACTGTTACTTTTTGCGGGCGACGGTCTATCGCTTGGGGACTCGGTAGCAGAGCAAATAACTGTTCCCGCTATACACATGAAAATTCAAACTGTTACAGCTTGTTTAAATTTTTCATCACTAAAGCAACCTAAAAGTATAGCCCTGTTCTTTCAGCCATTCAATACTGAGAGGCAGGGCGTATTTCATGTTCTTTTCGGCCTTCAGCGAGTCGTGGAAAACGATGATTGAACCGTCGCGGACATATTTCTTTACATTCTCCAATACCCTTTCGGGAGTCGCCAGCTTACTGTAATCCCGCGTCACCACATCCCACATGACTATCCTGTAATGTCTGCGCAGTATGAAGAATTGAGGAACTCTCATGTGCCCGTGAGGCGGACGGAACAGATCGGAGTCGATATATTTCGACGCCAGCTTTGTATTCTCCAAATATCTTTTCGAAAATTTCCTTATCCCCTGTACATGATTGAAAGTGTGGTTACCTGCACGGTGACCACGGTCAAGCGTCATTTTATAAATATCAGGGTGTTTCCTTACATTATCGCCTACGCAGAAGAATGTGGCTTTAATGCCATATTTAGCCAGTGTATCCAGCACCCAGGGCGTGACTTCGGGTATAGGCCCGTCGTCGAATGTGAGATATATTGCCTTTTCACCTTCTACAGGTTTTCGCCAGAGAGCTCCCGGAAAGAGCAAGCGGTATATGAATGGGGGTTGTTCTACAAGCATAACAAACCTTTACAGATAAAAGGATTTCCGGGAAACTATCCCGGTCCCCCTTTTATTCGTCCGTTTTATTCGGTATAATATTTTTGTAAAAGTTCCGGCCTGAATTTTTGCATCAATCCGCCTATGCGTTCAACTTCTGCCTGAGCCTCTTTGCGAAGGGCAGTATCGCTTTCCGCCGTATACAAATCTCTCATCAAGATACGCATCAGAAAATCCAGCGGATGGCTTCTGTCGTTGAACCCGATTCTGTTGTTCAGGAACAGTTCGATATTGGCTGTTACTTTTTCCCGATACGCTTCGTATCTTTCTTTATCGTAGAGCTGATATGTTTCCAATATCTGTATCTCCGTACTTGCCAGATCCCTGATTTCGGAGGTACAGTTAAGCATGAGGCCGGGTTTCATAGCGGTATACCATTGCATATTGCCATCTACTCTATACAGAATTTCATCAATTACTTTCCGCGCTTTTTCCAATTGTCCAAGCTCGTAATAGGCATCGGCGAATGAAATCGATTCCGCGCCGCGGGGAACGGTACCGGCGGGAATTGCTTCCATACATCTATCAAGCGCTGTCAGCGCTTTGTCGTCTTTGCCTTGCGCCAATAAAGCGGCGATCAACTTGTCAAACATCTGACGGAATGAACGGCACATTCTCAGGTTATTTTCGTCCAGATATACTTTGGGGTTTTCGATGCCGCCCCATTGGTATTTGTTCACCAGATTGTCAAACATGACTTCCGTGTTCACACCTGTGCTGTCGATGATTCCCGGAGTGATGCGGTAAGTAATGCCCTCGAGCATGGACTGGTCGGTAAGCTTCAGCGGAGCTTCGCCTATGGTCACACAGTGATAGATAGGCCGTTTCCAGTCGTCTTTGTTGATATTATACAACATATCTATGATCATCATCTCCTGACGATATATTCCGCCCTTGTTATCGCCCAGATTGAATATAAAATCAGGTTTAGGTTTTGTTCCCAATGCGCTCCAGTCCACTTTCGACCGGTCTATTGGCATTTTGAGTATGCTTGAAGGAATTATAACTCCATTGTCGATATACGGATTGCGAGGAGCATAGTTGTCCATGGTTTTCATTATATTCAGCGCTTCACTCACTTCCATCGTATCCTTGAAAGCCTTGGCGTCATAATAATCGGCGTAATTGATTCTGCCGGCCCATGCCGACGCTTCTTTATCGCTTTGCAGATCACGGGCAAGCAGGCGTTCTATATCGCGTTTGGTAAATACATAGGCAGACTGCCCCTTGTCGCCATGATAGCGGTCTTCTTCCCATTCTATCGGTAATGGAGGCGAATCGTATGCCTGACGGCGCATTTGATCTACATACCAGTCTGTTTGCAGATAGCTGAGGTTACATACGCGCACGTCGGTGCGGAAACCTTCCACTTCCTGGGCGTACCACAACGGGAATGTATCGTTGTCTCCCATCGAGAACAGTATGCTGTTTGGTTCGCAGCCACGCAGATAGTTCATCCCGAAGTCGCGCATGGTATATCTGTCCGAACGGTCGTGGTCGTCCCAGTTCTGGCTTGCCATTTGTATGGGAATGAACAGTGCAAGCACGGCGGCTATGGCGGCGGCGGGAGTTTCGGGCAACACTTTTTTCAGTAAGCGCAAGATGAAAGCGACGCCGAAACCTATCCAAATACAAAATGCATAGAACGAACCGGCGTAGGCATAGTCGCGTTCACGCGGTTCGAAAGGTTGCTGGTTGAGGTATACGATAATGGCGATACCTGTCATAAAGAACAGCATGAAAGTCACAAGAAACAGTTGTTCGCCTTTTTTGCCCCCCGTCAACAGGAATACCAGGCCGAGAATGCCAAGTATGAGAGGCAGCATGTAATACTTGTTATGCCCTTTATTGTCCGCGATATCGGGAGGCAGGTTATCCTGAGGCCCGCGTCCGAGCAATTCGTCCACAAAACCGATTCCCGTGATCCAGTTTCCATTGGCAGGGCCTCCCGTTGCCTGCACGTCGTTTTGACGTCCCGAGAAATTCCACATGAAATAACGGAAATACATGAAATCCAATTGATAATCGAAGAAGAATTTAAGGTTCTCGAACATTGTCGGAGGAACGGAAGTATCTTTTATATCCGCCCACATCCGGTATCCAAGCAAATGCCTGTCTTCGGTGGAATACATGCGAGGCAGCAGCATTGTGTTTGTATAACCGTAAGTCGGGACAGTACCCGTCGCCACATATTCGTCTTTTTGATCCGGCGATTTTTTCACCACCTTGTCCAAGGTCTGCTTTTCGCTTACCGGAGGCTCCAAACGACCTGTCGCCGGATCTCTTTTTTCGGTGGAAGCGTATGTCTTGCCGTGTAACAATGGCCTGTCGCCATACTGCTCGCGGTTGAGGTAACCGGCCAGCGTAAATACATTTTCAGGAGAGTTCTGATCCATAGGCGTATTGGCGATGGAACGGATCGGTATAAGGGCGAATGACGAATATCCGATCAATATCACCATCAGACAGAGTATGGTCGTGTTCAAAAACCTGAAACTGATTTTTTTGTAAAACGCCAAAAACGCGACAAGACCTCCAAGCAAGGCCATCCACAACAAAATACTATCATCAATAAAAGTAACCCCGCTCAATACCATGCAGACAATAAAGGCGGTCTTGGCCCTTTTCATGGTTCTTTTGGCAGATAGCGTTTCATAGAGTCCCCATATAATGGAAATAACTATCAACAGTATGTATGTGAGCGCGCCCGTGTTATAAGAAAAGCCGAATCCGTTGACAAACAGTCTTTCAAACCAGCCGCCTACTTTGGTAAAGCCCGGTATGATGCCATACATTAATATTACTATCAGAAACAGGGAACCTGCCAAAGCCAATAATGCGCCTTTTACATTCGCATCTTTCGATTTCTTGAAGTAGTAAACCAATACGATGGCCGGGATACACAACAGGTTGAGCAAATGGACGCCGATAGACAATCCCATGGCATAGGCTATAATCACCAGCCACTTGTCCGAACCGTCTTTGTCCGCTCTGTTTTCCCACTTTAAAATCAACCAGAATACGAGGGCGGTAAACATGGACGAATAGGCGTAAACCTCTCCTTCCACAGCCGAGAACCAGAAGGTGTCGGTAAATGTGTATGTCAACGCGCCGGCAAGGCCGCAACCAATAATAGCTACAAGCTGGCCGGGCGTCATTTCCTGTCCGGCGTCTGTATGTATGAGTTTTTTTGCAAGATGTGTTATTGTCCAAAAAAGGAAGAGGATAGTTGCCGCGCTCAATAATGCCGACATGCTGTTTACCATCAGGGCTACTTGCGAAGTGTCGGATGCAAACAGCGTAAAAAACTTACCTGTGAGCATAAAGAAAGGCGCGCCCGGAGGGTGCCCTACCTCAAGTTTGAAAGCGGATATGATAAACTCGCCGCAATCCCAGAAGCTGGATGTAGGTTCGATGGTCATTAAATAAACAATAGCGGCCACAGCAAAGCTAAACCAACCAAAGACGTTGTTTATCAGGTTATATCTTTTCATAATTGAAACTGGTATATGATAGTAATCGTTTAATAAACGGTTATTTTTTATACATTTGAGCGCAAAGATAGTTAAAACACCGGGAAGTATTGATTCGGTATGCTTTGTTTTTGTTTATCAAATTGAAAAACTTCTTAAAATTACTTATCGGATGTACGTACCGGTTTATTCAAGAGCAGGAGTAAATCCCAATCAGAGTCTTCACATTCACTGCTGCGAACCAAACAAGATTATACTTCACGCGGCATACTTTTGTGCATGAATTATATACGGAATTCATATGCCCATGCGTTTTTTACCATATACCATCCATGCACAAAACTCCATGCCGTGCACGGTATAACTTGTCGCGAGGCATAAGTTCCCGTTTTAGCCGCCGTATCTGTTCAAAGACTTGCTTGTCCATATATTGCCCTGTTTAAACTGGAGTAGAGGTATGAAATTAATTGGGGAAATCAAAAACAGAGTTCTTCGGGTGCGTTTGATCGGCAGATACCTCCCGTCGGGCGGAACAAACCTCCCTTGTTTCTGAATACGCCTTTTAACGTTAAACAGTGAATTAAATTTAATTTTATACGGGTTTCAGACTCGTGAAAGTTAAAAATGAAATAATCGGACGCAACAGACAAGACAGGTTGCAAGTTAATTGTATATTTTTGTCATGCGCCGTATGAAAGACGTTCGTCCGGAAGAACAGTCAAAGCCGGCGCACAAAAATACCAAAGCCGGCCGGTTTAAAGATCACGACTTTGCCGTTTTCAGGAACAAGGATACCGAAGAGGAAATATATGCAGACTCCACCGCGTTCGATCATTCCGGAGCCGGCAGGTCGATAAACATCAAAAGTGACAGGAAAACTTGATGACTTCCGCTCAAATAAAAGAATATGCACATAATCTCGGCTTTGACGCCTGCGGCATTTGCAAAGCGAAGGCGATCGACGCCGATAACCTGAAAGGGTACAAAAACTGGATAGACAGTTCCTTTCATGCAGATATGGATTATATGGCGCGTAACGGAGACAAGCGTTACAACCCGGCTCTTTTGGTCGAAGGCGCATGCTCTATCGTATGCGTAGCCCTGAATTATTATCCCGGCGCGAAGCAGCCGGAGGAATATCCTCAATTTGCTTACTATGCTTACGGAAAAGACTATCATGATGTGGTAAAAAGCAAATTGCAACAGCTCTTTAGTATTATTAAAAAGACGGAACCATCGCTTGAAGGCCGCTGTTTCGTTGACACGGCTCCCGTACTGGAACGTTATTGGGCGGTAAAAGCGGGCCTGGGATTTATCGGTAAAAATTCGGCGCTCATCATTCCGAAAAAAGGTTCATATTTCTTTTTAGGGGAACTCATTATTGATCTGGAGCTGGAATATGACAGCCCTTTGTCGCTTTCGTGCGGCAGTTGTATTCGGTGCATAGACGCTTGTCCTACCCGGGCGGTTACAGCTCCCAAAGTGATAAATGCGAAGAGGTGCATTTCTTATCAGACAATAGAGAACAAGGGAGAAATAGATGAAGCGATTGTTCCGAATCTCGGTGATCATGTTTACGGATGCGATATATGCCAGCAGGTTTGTCCATGGAACAGATATTCGCAACCGCACAAAACAGAGGAATTTAACCCGTCGCAGGCATTTATGGATCTATCTTTTGACAGGTTGGATAACCTGACAGAGGAAGAATATCTGCGGATATTTAAAGGCTCGGCGGTGAAACGAGCCAAATACAGCGGCTTAAAAAGAAACCTGCAAGCGATAAGGCGCAGTAAAAAACAATAAGCGGTATATGAATTACGTTTTATTTGAAATGGGAAAGGTCAAGGATATATTAATATGCACGCTGGCGCTTGTAGTTTTTTCTTGCGGGAAGGAAGAGATACGGAATGTTATCCCGGTTGAACAAGTGAACTTTAAGCTGAATCTGAATTCTGCGGACGCTATTCTAAGGACTCCGGGAAATAGCAAGGAATATGTAAACGGTAAATATCCCGTATTGTCCGGAGAGTATTTGGGATATGGCGGACTACTGGTTATCAACAGTTTTTATGCAACAGACCGCCCTGATTTACTGGTATATGACCTTAGTTGCCCTTACGAAGCATCAAGGTCAATTCTGGTAAAAGCGTCAACCGACGGCAATGCTAAATGTTCACAATGCGGAAGGATCTATAACTTAATGGAAAGAGGGAGGGTGATATCAGGATCTTCCGGTTTGCATTTACAAAGATATTCAGTCCGTCCAACATCCAATCCCGATATTTTTTACATTACACGTTAGTTTTACCATGATAAACTTTGCGGAAAGCAAAAATATTTTTTACATTTGCGCTCGCTTGCCAAACGGAGCGGAGGCTTCATAGAATTGATTTCAGAATGTTCACTGACAGCAAAAATGCGAAAATAGCTCAGTTGGTAGAGCACGACCTTGCCAAGGTCGGGGTCGCGGGTTCGAGTCCCGTTTTTCGCTCCAGGCTCTGAAAGACGCCGGAGAGAAAAAAGAGGCAACGCCTTCCAAATTATTGATTTGGAAGGCGTTTTTTTGATGTTTATTCCGGTTGACAGACCGGGAAAAGCCGCTGTCTCATTCTCCAGCCTGTCATATATCTTTGACTTTCAATCATAAAGGTATTGCTTTTTTAAACAAGCAATACCTTTACAAGCCTTTTTGGTTTCACACAGCTTCTTTAAAGCGGGGAAAACAAATCAAATGAAGCGAATACGCGCCTAAGGCGTTACTATTCTCTTAATCGGAACGGACACACCGAACACTATGACCGTGCGACCGGTAGTTGTAGTAGGCCGGAGTCACGCTGCCGCTGTAGAAGACCAGACGGTACGCGCACACTTCGTAGGTGAAGAGAGACGACGATGACCAGTAGGAGCCGACATTGCCAACGTCGTTCAGGCCGCTATCTCTGCTGTAGAACCCGGAAGCGGGAAAAGTGACGGTCTCGTTGATACCGGCAGGATCATGGTATGTCTTGAGTCCGTCCGAGGTGGTGGCTGTCCCGTCTTCGGGAGCAGTACCGGGAGTGAAAGAGGCGGTGCCATTCCATGAACCGCTGTAAGAGCCGTTCTCGCCAAACATATAGCTGACAGGCATTTTCCAATTCTTTTTCCTGGACAAACCGCTGCCGTTAGCATCCTTGGTGTCAGACAGGTACTTGCAGATATCGCCCTTGTAAGAGGTATGTAAAGAGGAGGAACTATAAGTCAGGAAACTATCGTAACGGTCCGTGCCACTCGGAACATCGCTTTCGAGGGCGTAAGGTATCACATCCCAGGTGGTGTAACCTCCGGAGTCATCCCAGGTACCCACGGCAGAGCTGGTTCTAAAGTCAATCACGGCCTGAATGTTACTGGTGCCAACACCTCCAACTGCCACCTTGTAATACTTGCCGGTTGCGAGATCCGGGATAAACAAATAACTGTCGGAATTGAAGGGCGTATCGTTACCCGCAGAAACGCCAATCAAACTGCCCCACTTGAAGAAAAGACCCTGGTAACCCGCCTTGCCGGTTGGCTTGTCAGCTCCGGACTCGGCGAATGTAAGCGAACCGACAGTT
>JAISSD010000193.1 GCA_031273295.1 Prevotella sp. | reverse complement strand
GGTAAACAATCCCGGCAAGAACCGGATAACGAATTTTCGTCTTTTTGTGATCATAACTCTCTTTCTTATAATTGGCAATCAAATAATTAACGGTTAATTGAACGGCAATACGACAGGCCTAGAAGATTTCTTTACTGAAACAAAGATATTTAATCCTGTTGACTGGCCTGTTACAGATTTCCGCCTTTCTATACTCAATTGTCGGAATCCGATACGGAAACCGAACAAAGAGGCCGTTTTTCATATCGCCGCTTGCAATCTGTCTATACAGAGCGCAAGGCCGAATAATATTGACTATCGGAAGGCAAGGCCGAAAGAACAGGAAAAAAACGCCCTGCCCGAAGAAACGGGCAAACGTTTTTCGAAGTACTGCTCCTGTTACCGATATTGCTTTATTCATGAGTATGTGATATTGTTTTTGCGCATTATTTGTTATTGTTTGGTCGCCTTGCGATGATATATCCTAAATCCAACAAATATATGGATTCCGGCTGACTGGTCTGTTACAGATTTCCGCCTTTTTATATTCAATTGTCGGAATCCGATACGGAAACCGGACAAAGAGGCCGTTTTTCATATCGCCGCCTGCAATCTGTCTGTATGGAACGCAAAGCCGAATAATATTGACTTTCGGAAGGCCAGGCCGAAAGAACAGCGAAGAAACGCCCCGTCCGAAGAAACGGGCAAATGTTTTTCGATGTACTGATCCTGTTGCCGATATTGTTTTATTCATGAGTATGTGATATTGTTTTTGCGCATTATTTGTTATTGTTTGGATGCTCTATAGCAATATAACTTTTATCCAACAAATGTATTCAATCCGGCTGACGGGTCTGTTACGTATTTCCGCCTTTTTATATTCAATTGTCGGAATCCGATACAGAAACCGAACAAAGAGGATGTTTTCCATATCGCCGCTTGCAATCTGTCTATATGGAGCGCAAAGCTGAATAATATTGACTATCGGAAGGCAAGGCCGAAAGAACAGGAAAAAAAACGCCCCGTCCGAAGAAACGGGCAAACGTTTTTCGGCGTACTGATCCCATTGCCGATAGTGTTTTATTCATGGAGAAAATATGTTTTTGTACATTAAAATCGTTGTATTATGATATTTTCGTAAATTGAGAATTCGTATTGCAAATATATAGAATATGACCGGACGGAGTGTTGCATATTTCCGCCTTTCTATATTCAATTGTCGGAATTCGATACGGAAACCGAACAAAGAGGCCGTTTTCCATATCGCCGCCTGCAATCTGTCTATATGGAGTGCCAGGCCGAATAATATTGACTTTCGGAAGGCAAGGCCGAAAGAACGGGAAAAAAGCGCCCTGTCCGAAGAAACGGGCAAAGGTTTTTCGATGTACTGCTCCGGCTACCGATATTGTTTTATTCATGGAGAAAATATGTTTTTTCAACGTTAAAAATAGTTAAATCCGAGCCCGAATTTTGTAACAAAGGTATTTTGTTTGCCCGGATAATCGGTTACGTATTTCCGCCTTTCTATATTCAATTATCGGAATTCGGAACAGAGACCGGACAAAGAGGCCGTTTTCCATATCGCCAATTGCAATCTGTCTATATGGAGTGCCAGGCCTGATAATACTGACTTTCAGAAGGCAAGGCCGAAAGAACAACGAAGAAACGCCCTGTCCGAAGAAACGGGTAAACGTTTTTCGATGTACTGATCCGGCTGCCGATATTGTTTTATCCATGAGTATGTGATATGTTTTTTTGCGCATTAATTGTTATTGTTTGGATACCCTATAGCATACTATTCTTTATCCAACAAATGTATGGAATCCGACCGAATGGTATGTTGCAGATTTCCGCCTTTTTATATTCAATTGTCGGAATTCGGGATTGAAGTCGAACAAAGAGGGTGTTTTTTTATGCCTGTAATGTTATCCAAACCTGATCCTGTTCTTTTGGATTTGATTGCGCTGTAATGCAAGGAATTTAAGGAGATTAAGGAATTTAAGGAAGCTGAAACACCTGCCCGAACCGGATTGTTCGTGTTTGTTATATCGGGGGATGCAAAACTCATCGTCTATGATCTGCGTTTATCCGTTCAATCCGCGTCATCTGCATACAAAAACAACGCTCCGGCTAAACGATATATATATACTTTATTTTTAATGAAAGTAATGAGGTCGGGGGACTTATGATATTCTATTGCTCTCTACCGAGGTTGTTTTGTTAAGAAAATCAGGTAAAAATGAGGTTAAAAACAGTGTCCGCCTGTTTTTTTAATCATGTAGCAGAGGTTGTTTTGTTGGAAAAATGAGGTAAAAACGAGGTTTTTTACCATATACCATCCATGCACAAAACCATGCCGTGCACGGTATAAATGGATTTGGCGCCCTTTGTGATATACTTTGCGCCCTTTGTGTTAAATGAATTTGACCGTTCTTTTTTTGCAGTGCTACAATTCAAAACGCCGGTTCGGCGCAGTCAAATGCACCCGGCCACACTTTTTTTCGGCAGGGAGGTGTGTACGCTGCCTGTTTATCATTTCCCCTTGTCCGTCGCTATAAAATTATCATTAAGCCTTTTCACCTTGCTTTTCCGCACTTTTGCATCATGGCAATAAACAAGCGTGTATCCTTCTTTCTCCGCTTCAACCAGAAACCTCTCTTTTTCCGACAATGCGGTGAGAGCGCAAATATCGTAGGCCGAAATCCATTCGAGCGATACATGGACGGAAGTAGGTATCAGATCGCCGGGAAAAGCCTGCACACCCTCGTCAGTATTTATACAGGCAACTAACTGGCCTTCGCTATGCCCGTCGAAAAGCCGCAATGCAAACCCCTCGCACAACAAAATATCTTCATCCGCCAATTGCAACAATCCGGCGTCATAAACAGGCAAAATGTTATTGGCAAAAACAGAATTCGCTTCCAGACGGTTTGGTTTCAGAAAACTTGCCCATTGCTTGCGGCCAAGCCAATAACGTGCATTCGGGAAAGACGGTGCAACCTGCCCTCTTTCGTCCTTACGGGTAGCGCCCCCGCAATGATCGAAATGAAGATGGGTAAGAACAACATCGGTTATCTCCTCCGGTGCATACCCGTATTCCTTTACGGCCTCATCTATATTTCTTAAACCATGCGGACGATAACAAGATACTTTGTCAAGATGTTTGTTTCCCATCCCCGTATCCGTCAATATCTTTCTTTCAGCGGAGATTGCCAGTACACAACGCATAGCCAGCGGGCACAGATTTTCTTTGTCAACAGCATATTTTCGCTGCCACGCACGCTTTGGCACAGCGCCAAACATGACGCCGCCGTCAGCCATTATATATCCGGTTTCCAAGATCTTTATATCAAACATGCCTCCAAGATACAAAAAAAGAAGAGACGATTGTCACAACCATCTCTTCCAAATCTTAACACTAATATAAAACTAACAATATACCATGACAAAAACAGGTAACAAAAAAATCAACTAAACAATCTATCCAACACACTATGAAAAAAGTAACAACCTGTTTTTTAGATAAAACACCGTTTTATATATATTTGTTCAGTCTTGACGCCATATTTTTCACAGCAAAAAACAAACCGCATACATCCATATATTTACAGTAAATATTTAACATTCGTATATAATGGTTATCTTTGTGGAATAATTCGGGCTTCCTGTGATTTTTTCCTTGCGGAGATTTTAGGAAACCGTTCATAATTTCCACACAATGCTTATCGCTAAAAAACTGAAAGAAGAAAATATAGGGGAATACCTTCTATACATGTGGCAAGTTGAAGACATGATACGGGCCAATAGCCTGGACATAGACAAACTGGACGAACAGATCATATCCCGTTTCGACCAGCCGGACAATGTAAAAAAAGAAATCAGGGAATGGTACGAAAATCTTACAAGCATGATGCGCGAAGAAAACGTCATAGAAAAAGGCCACCTGATAATAAACGAAAATGTGATATCGAATCTGACCGATTTACATCTCAGCCTGCTTGCATCCCGGTCTGAAGCCGATTATTCAACAGCATACTATAAAACATTGCCCTTTATTGTGGAATTGCGGGCTAAATCACCCGACAAGAATATTCCCGAACTGGAAACATGTTTTGCAGCATTATACGGTTATCTGCTGATGCGGCTGCAGAAAAAAGAAATATCAGGCGAAACACAAGCCGCCATATCGCAAATATCCTCATTCCTCCGCACCCTGTCGCAAAAATATAAAGACGCATTTTTCGACCAAGATCAATCCTTGTCCTTCGGGAAAGTCCGGTAGAGCTTAATCCTTATGCTTTTTCTCCCGGATATGCCTGCGAATCAATGTATCGCCGATTAAAAGCAGAAGAACGACACAAGCGATGGAGATTATAAACGGGTCGAATTTCATTTCGGGCATGGCAAATGCAAAATCAATCTCCACCGGTTTCAACTCCGTCTTGAATATCGACCCGAATATCCGGAATACAAGCGATGGAATACCCAGCATCCCCACAATCCCTCCTGTAATGGACAGAGTTGATATCAGGCTTCTCTTTTTGGTTTGCTTCGCGGCAACTATATGTATCTGTTGCATCAGCCGGCTTTCGAAGCCTGCTGACGGTTGGTCCGGTTTCACTTCCCGAAATAGATCTCTTAATTTGTCCCTGTTTCCCGTATTCATAACCGTATGAGTTTATTTATTTCAAAGTTCATGAATTTTCTTATTCTGTGCAACTTTACTTTCACATTTGCCACACTGTTGTTTGTAATCTCGCTTATATGCTGTATGCTCAGGTCGTTCATATAAAACAGGGTGATCAGCAAGGCGTCGCCGGGAGGCAGTTTTTTGAGTACGATATCCAGATAACGTAATTTGTCTTCAACGCTAATTTCATCGATCGTATCGGCTATATCATTATCGGCCATATTGGCAAAATCATCTTTGACAACAGCAAATTCATGTTTCCGTTTGCGCAATTCCGATATGGCTGTATTATAAGCAATACGATAAAGCCAGGTAACAAATTCCGACTCTTCGCGAAACTTGTCAAGCGACTGGAAAACCTTGATGAAAACTTCCTGTGTTATATCTTCGGCGTCGGCCCGACTGAAAACAATTTTACCGACAATGGTAAATACCATTCTCTGATAACGGCGTACTATATGCGCAAAAGCATCAGTATATCCTTCCCTGATTCGCCGTATATAATAAATGTCATCAAGATCTGCCATATTTGTATGACGCAACACGATTGAACAGGTTACAAATGTAAATGAAAAAACTACCGGAAAAATATTTTCGATAATTTTGTAACCTTTCTGTAACTCCCTGCGTCAAAACAGGCAAACAAACAAGATACAAGAATGTTTAATTTTTAAAAACAGAAAATTATGGAAAAGATAATGATCGTATGCGTAGTAGGTATCATCACTTACGGAGTCTATCGCTTATTCGAATTGTATGCCCGCCGCAGAGAACGTATTGCAATGATAGAAAAATTGTCGTCGGGCATCGATCCCGAAGTATTAAAAGTCCCGTTACATACGCCGAAATACAAGGATATTTCAACCGGTTCATGGGCTATCCGTATCGGATTACTGCTGATAGGTATAGGGTCGGGCGTCGTTATCGCCACTATTATGGACCTGTCTTTGATGAACGAATACCAGAACAATAACAAATTTTACTACGAACTCCGCAATGTCGCGGAGGTGCTTTATCCGGCATGTGCAGCCGTATTTGGCGGTATAGGGCTGGTTATCGCTTACGTTATAGAGCAAAAAAACGAGAAGGAATCGAGGAAAAACGATAAATAATATCCATCGATTATGAAAGACAAATTATTCCCTGTATTATTCACACTGACTATTATGGCAATTGTTTTCGGGGGTTGGTTTGAAGGAAACAGGCAAGGTTGGTTCCTTCGCAAGACGGCAGACGATTTCAATATCTGTTTCAACGGCAATGATACCATTCGCATCCAAAGCAAGATACCCATGTGGGATCATTCGCGGCAGTACAAACGGGTATAATAACGGCCGAATCCTGCGTATAGAGGTTGATGTATCAAAAAGCGGCCGGAGAGATGAGGGTATCGTGTTTAGAATCGATACGGCAAGGGTTCGGTATCTTGAATTTTACGGTAAAAAGTATCCTGTAAATGAAATTCCGGCCTGCCGGTAATATTTGTAACTGTATAATTACATGGAGCGCCATACTTGATTGTAGGGCGCTTTTTGATACAATACAGGCGTTGAGTAACAGCGGATTTGCCGGGAATATATTTGGCGGCGGGTAATATTCATTTCCCCACAATTTCAAGGCTTATATAAACACAGGTTATTTCAGTCGCCAAATCAGTTTGCAAGGTGAAGGCCCGTCATTCTTTTTCCATGCCTGCCTTTCTCAAAAGATCTCTTAAACGATAAATTATACTATACTTGGTCATAAATTGAGTTATCGTATAATTGAAAATTGAGAGATAAATGCGTGTTCAGGGCATCCCTGTTTTCCTTGTTTGCCGTTTTCGCGAGAGAGTGATTTATCGCC
>JAISSD010000146.1 GCA_031273295.1 Prevotella sp. | reverse complement strand
GAATCCAAAACGTAGAAATCGAAAGGTTTGACAAGAAGAGCCGTATGAGGGGAGACTTTCACGTACGGTTCCGTGAGAGGCTTGGGCTGAAATGCCCTTGCCTACTCGACAAACAGTGTTCGCCCGTTTTTTTATTATACTTGCATCACGTATGGCATGGTTTTGTGCATGGATGGTATATGGTAAAAAACGCATGAGCATATGAATTCCATATATATATATATAATATTTATGCACAAAAGTATGCCGCGTGAAGTATAGTCGCTTGATAGCGACGCTTTTTAGAATGGAACGAAATCATTCCCTGTTCCCTGCATTGGCTGAAAGCCCTGTCCTGAAGCAGGGGGATCGGTGTTTATTTTTGAAGTGAAGTTTTGTCCTGCGCCGAAATTATAATCATCGTCAACATTCTGGAAACGGGCAAATTCACTCTTGAAGCGCAACCATACATCGCCTGTTGCCCCGTTACGGTGTTTAGCTATGATGATCTCGGCTAAACCAATCAACGAGTTGCCCTTGTCGTCTTCGAGTATCTTATAATATTCGGGACGGTGAATAAAACAAACCATGTCGGCGTCTTGCTCTATGGCTCCGGATTCGCGGAGGTCGGATAATTGAGGGCGTTTTCCTTCCGGTCCGGAACGGCCTTCCACGCCACGATTAAGCTGTGACAGGGCTATGATGGGAATGTTCAATTCCTTGGCAAGTCCTTTCAATGAACGCGAAATCATACTCACTTCCTGTTCGCGGCTGCCATAATTCATTCCACTGGCATTCATCAGCTGGAGATAGTCGATGATGATCATTTTGACTCCGTGTTCACGTACCAGCCGGCGCGCTTTTGTCCTTAACTCGAAAACGGACAGGCTTGGAGTATCGTCGATATACAAAGGGGCGTCGTAGAGTTCTTTTATTTTAAAATCGAGCTGTTCCCATTCGTAAGGCAGGAGTTGTCCGCTCTTTATTTTCTCTCCGGGTATTTCACATGTATTGACTATCAATCGGTTAACCAACTGGATATTCGACATCTCAAGAGAAAACAATGCCACGGGATAACCGTATGATACTGCCATATTTTTGGCCATGGATAATACAAACGCCGTTTTTCCCATTGCAGGGCGAGCGGCAATGATAACAAGGTCGGAGTTTTGCCAGCCCGATGTAATCTTGTCCAGAGGAGTGAATCCTGTTTGTAAACCGCTTAATCCTTCAGGGCGGTTAGCGGCTATTTGAAGCAAGTCTAACGCCTCTTTTATCACCGGATTGATCTGGGTTACATCTTTCTTTACATTCCCCTGCGAGATTTCGAAGAGTTTACTCTCCGCCTCTTGCATCAGGTCGTCTACATCCGATGTTTCATCGAATGCTTTATTGGTGATTAGCGATGAAAAAGAGATCAACTCTCTTGCCAGATACTTTTGGGCAATGATGCGTGCGTGGAATTCGATATGCGCCGCAGACGCCACTTTTTCAGTCAGTTGCGCGATGTAGACAGGCCCGCCCACAGATTCCAGTTCACCGTCTTT
Organism: Prevotella sp.; assembly: GCA_031273295.1. Classification (GTDB taxonomy): domain Bacteria; phylum Bacteroidota; class Bacteroidia; order Bacteroidales; family Dysgonomonadaceae; genus Dysgonomonas. The sequence goes on along the minus strand of JAISSD010000146.1, from coordinate 17,455 downwards.
CTTCAGTTGTTCAACAACAGTAAGTATATCGATAGGAGCCTGACGGACAGCCAGATCGACTATTGCCCTGTATATTATCTGGTGTATGGTATCGTAGAAGCTGTCGGGCTTTAGTATATCGCTTACAAGTGAATACGCGTCTTTCTCAAGCATTAAAGCTCCGAGTATGGCTTCTTCCAGTTCCCTCGCCTGAGGTTGTACTTTGCCTATATCGGACAATAAATTGTTTTCTTTTGGTTTTCGTTTTCCTTGATTCCTGTTGTTTGTCTCAGCCATTGTTGTTTTGTATCTTCAATTTCATGTATTTTTTATTTTCAAAGATAATGGAAATAACGTTTCATGCCGGGTTAAGTTTTGAACATGATGTTAATAAGTATGACTATTTCAGAGATATCGATTGCCGGTTTTGATGGTTTAAATGTCTTGTATGACAGATAATCAATTGATATTTTGATGTTTTAAAAATACGGGTTCAAAACGCGACTCTCTTTTCGTTTTTATACCAAGCTACCCTCGCAAGCAGGTAGCGCCAGATATGTATCGAAAATATTTGAAAAAAAGGTCACATTGATCCTGTAAACATATATAATGTGAAACCTCTACGGTGTTTAGTATCCATGCAGGACGCGTTTTTTCTGTTGATATGGACGCTTTGCGGATATAAATATTTGATATAAACGAGTTTATATGATTTTCTTGTCCCGAATCCAAGTCGTCAAGTTTTAAAATATTTCCACGATAGCAATAGGTTTTGGGAGAAGACGCTGCGAAGGGTAGGCGAGAGGCGGTAAAACTTTTCAACAGAATCTTCCATTTCTCCATAATTCTGTAAGATTATTATTATCTTTGTTAAAATAATGAATTGGTAACGACACAAGATCAGGCGTACATCTTGACGTGTCGGCATTATGGGCATTGTTTTTTAAAGTGATTGTAAATATGAAACGGGCAAGCAAAACTTGCGCCAAAGAGCATGAACATGTTGCGAGGTCCTTATGACCGTTAAAAAACAAATCATGTACACATGAAATATATATCGGTTTTTTGCGGCTCGTCATCGGGAAACGAGAGCATTTTTGCCACACAGGCGGCATTGTTGGGAAAAATGATAGCCCGTAGAGGATACGGAATTGTTTATGGTGGCGCACATGTAGGATTAATGGGCGCCGTAGCCGATGGAGCATTGGAGGAAAATGGCGGAGTAATCGGTGTAATACCTGGTTTTTTGAAGCAAAAAGAGTTGGGACACAGGAAGATAACCAAACTGCATGTTGTGGAAACGATGCATGAGCGTAAAGCTTTAATGAATGAACTCAGCGATGCGGTAATTGCCTTGCCGGGAGGTTATGGAACAATGGAGGAATTATTTGAAATGCTTGCATGGGCGCAATTGGCTTTACACAGGAAACCGATAGGTCTACTCAATACAGAAGGGTATTATGACCCGTTGACAGGCATGTTGGAGAAGATGATGGAAAAAGGATTTCTGAAAGATGAACATAAGGGACTCTTGATCGTGGAAAGCGACGTGGAGATACTGTTGAATAAAATAGAATTATTGGCGCCTTTGAAGAATGACAAAGGATTTGAGGTAAAGCAGATGGCGAACAGCGTGCGATAGAGAAGCGTAAATTGCAAGAAAAGAGAAAATACAGGAATATGGCATTAAATACAGGCGACAAGATACCCGGTATATTAGGGGTAGATCAGGATGGGAAAGAAGTAAAAGCGAGCGATTATGCGGGTCATAAACTGGCGCTTTATTTTTATCCGAAAGACGGCACGCCCGGATGTACGGCCGAAGCATGCAGTTTCAGGGATAATTTTTCCGAATTACAAAAAGCGGGATACAGGATACTTGGGGTGAGCGTGGATGACGAGAGATCACACAAGAAGTTCATAGAAAGACAGCGGTTGCCGTTTCCGCTCATAGCCGATACAGACAAGAAACTGGTGGAAGCATTCGGCGTGTGGGGCGAGAAAACATTTATGGGCCGCAAATATACGGGTACTTTCCGGACAACATTTCTTGTAAATGGATCAGGGATAATAGAAAAGGTTATCGGCTCCAAAGAAATAAAGACAAAGGAGCATGCAGAGCAGATATTGAAACTATTATAAATTAACCAAAATAAAAAGAAAAAATAATGGCAGAAGAGAAAGAAAAGAAAACGGCGTCGAACACAGAGAAACTGAAAGCTCTGCAAGTTGCAATGGACAAGATAGAGAAGAGCTACGGAAAAGGCTCGATAATGAAAATGGGCGACGATAAAGTAGATGAAATAGCTGTCATACCCACAGGTTCTATCGCCCTGAATGCCGCTCTTGGGGTAGGAGGATATCCCCGTGGCAGGGTTATCGAAATATATGGACCGGAATCGTCGGGTAAAACAACACTGGCCATACATGCCATTGCCGAAGCCCAGAAAACCGGAGGGATTGCCGCGTTTATAGATGCGGAACATGCATTTGACCGTTTCTATGCTGAAAAGCTGGGCGTGGATATCGAGAATCTTTATATCTCTCAACCGGATAGCGGAGAGCAGGCGCTGGAGATCACGGAACAGTTGATCCGTTCGTCGGCTATAGATATTGTTGTGATAGACTCTGTGGCGGCTTTGACGCCCAAAGCCGAACTCGAAGGTGAAATGGGCGACTCGAAAATGGGGTTGCAGGCGCGTTTGATGTCGCAGGCGTTGCGTAAGTTAACGGCCGCAATCAATAAAACCAGTACTACATGCATCTTTATCAATCAGTTGCGTGACAAGATCGGCGTGATGTTCGGTTCTCCTGAAACAACAACCGGCGGTAATGCGCTGAAATATTATGCCTCTGTCCGCCTTGATATCCGCCGTATCGGACAGTTGAAAGACGGCGATGAAGTGAAAGGAAGCCAAACCCGTGTCAAGGTAGCCAAAAACAAAGTAGCGCCTCCGTTCCGCAAGGCTGAATTCGATATCATGTACGGCGAGGGTATTTCCCGTTCCGGCGAAATTATCGATCTGGGCGCAGACCTCGGCATTATCAAGAAGAGCGGTTCATGGTACAGCTATAACGACGCCAAGCTGGGGCAAGGTCGCGAAGCCGCAAAAGATACCGTAAAAGACAATCCTGAACTTGCGGAAGAACTTGAAGGCCTGATATTCGCCGCATTGCAAGACAAAAAATAAACAGCGTTCCTTTTAAATTTGACAGGCTCCGGATAATCGCTATCCGGAGCCTGTCTTGTTTATATTCCGTTTAAGAATAATAGAAAATGCTATTTGTTGGATACGTTCATGACCTGTTGGACGTCGTCGGCTGTAAAATTACCGATGATGCGGATTATGGTACATTCTTCCGGCTCGTTGACAAACATTATCAGGTCTCTGAAATTATCTTTTTCCTTGCGGGCATAGAACGTAACGTTATCTCCTTTATCTCTGATCGCCATAAGGGTTTCGTATGTTTTGCCTTTTACCAGAGCTTCGACTTCGATTCTGATAAGTTTTGCCGCATCCTTGCTTTTGCTGTTGTAAATTTCCAGTTGTTCCAGCTTTCCGGTCAACGATTTTATGTCTGCGCTGCCGATACCCGCATCCATCTCGGGCATCATATCAAGTAGCGCTTTGGAGATATAGACAGTGGAGATATCCTTGTTGTTCGAAAGTTTGTCGAACATATTGTTTTGCGCCTGTCCGGCTATAAATCCGAAAATCAGTAATATAACTGTTATTGATACTTTTATTTTCATGTGTGCATAATTTGTTTTTAAAGGTCACATGGAACTCGCAACATGTTCATGCTCTTTGGCGCAACTTTTGCATGCCTGTTTCATGTGGATACAATTTATTTTTTAATGGTCATAAACTCGCAACATTTTAGAGTTTGAGGGCTAAACGGTAAAATTTCCGGCAAATAAAGAGCCGTTTTAGAACAGAAATGCTTCATTGACTAAAATTTAAACAGTTTTTAAGCGTTTTGTTTAATATTTCGTTCGTTTTATCAATATTTGAAGATACAACAGTCAATTGACCGACGCCTTTATTGAAGTTGGAAGATAACAGGATCAGCGCATCCTGAGCTTCTCTAAGCGCTTTTTTATCGGCGTCGCTCAAATTCCCGACAGCCTGTTCCTGTACCGGGGGAGATTGATTTATCTCAGGCTTGTTGTTAAAATAGACTGTAACAGAAATCAATACGGCTATACAAGCTGCGACGCTGCCTGCCCGTTTGAGTAAATGCCTCTTGTTTCGTCGGGGTTTTATTGCGGTTTGCTCTTCGTTTAGCGCAAGTTCGTCAATCAGGTTTTTCAACTTCGATTCCAAAGCCGGAGGCACGTTGATCGGTTCAGCCTGATACATCCGGAGAAACAGCTCTTTTTCGTCCGGTAAATCTCCGGCTATTTCTTCACGGCTAAAGTATTTTAGCAATATCTGCTCTTCGTCGGGGGTTGTATCACCGTTGTAGAAAGCCGTCAGCATTATTTTTATTTCATCCGTTTTCATCGCTGCTGCATTTTTATGAATTGTTCGCGTATTGTTTTTCTTGCTCTTGACAGTATCACCCTTATGTTTCCCGGACTTATGCCTGTTATCTGCTCTATTTCTTCATCCGAATATCCGTCCCAATGCTTCAATATCATCACTTGCCGTTGCATATCCGGTAACCTGTTTATCAGTTTCCTAACCTGATCGGCTTCGTCCCGGGCTTCTATTTGTTTTGCTGATGAGGCGGTTTCGGGTATATCGGCGTCATAATTTAGCCGGTAATTATTTTTCGTTTTCCGTAAGCAATCCAGACAAGTGTTGCGAAGTATGATAATGGCAAAAGCTTCGGTATTCTCTATTCCGTACATTTCTTCGCGTTTGTTCCATAACTTTATAAATGTCTCCTGAACTATGTCTTCGGCGTTTGCAGCGTCCTGTACAATACAGCAGGCTATCCGGTACAATTTCTGATGATATGGGAGAAATACTTTCTTGAAAGTTTCCGCATCCATCAGTTTTTTATTCTTTGTATAATTTCAATTCTCCTGTCGAGCCTTGTTTCATTACCTGTCTCATTACCTGATCTGCCATAAGCCGGGGCCCTGATATCATAAACTTTTTCATAATTAATTGACTGATTGTATTTTTATGCTGTTATATTTATTTATCCGTATATTAAAGTTTCATATTCTGCGACGCTTTTCAGACTGTTGAATTGATCAGCCAAGTCTTTTATTGATGGATGTGCGCTCTCACCCGTTTTCAAATACTAGGACGATGCAGAACTAAAATTTGTTACAGAAAAATACGGAAATAATTATTCAAAACTTGATAGATTCGCTATTTTTATGGATTGTAATCCGGATTTGTCGTTATACTTCACGCGACATACTTTTGTGAATGAATATTTATATATACGGAATTCATATACTCGTGCGTTTTTTACCATTACCATCCATGCGCAAAACCATGCCGTGCACGGTATATATGCTTTATTTTCAATGAAGTAATGAGGTTGGAGGACTATATGATATTCTATTGCTCTACGAGGTTGTTTTGTTTATTGGAATTAGGTAAAAATGAGGTTCTTTACAATAGGGTGCATTTAAAATTGTCGTTTTTCAAACAGTTGTTGTTTTAACACAAAGGGCACAAAGAATTTCCTTGAAAATCAGGAAGAACGCCACGCCGCAAAATGGTAAAAAACCTCATTTCCACCTCATTTTCTTGACAAAACAACCTCAGTAGCAATGAGTTACCCCAAACCCCAAACCTCATTACCTTTGTTTTTCAACTCTTTTTAATTATTTACCGATAAAATTCAGATATTCAGGAAGAAACGCCAATCAAATACAACTGCTATCCATCGGTTGCATTTGATATTTGAAACTATGTCTTGAAAAAAAGTGTCTTTTTATTTGTATTTCCAAAAAATTGGAATAACTTTGTCAATCGAAAAATAGAAGTTGTAAAAAAGTTATGTTAATGCATAGTAATGTTATTGTTAGTTTGCTCGTTATTCTCCGGAGAAATTTGGGGTGAGCATTGCTATGTAATAAATACAATAAAAAAACCAGAGCCTTTCTCACTCTTCAACAGATGAGAAAGGTTCTTTTTATGTAAACAAACAGTATACGGAATCAATCAAGAAAATTATGGACAAGCTATTTATTTTTGACACTACATTGAGAGACGGGGAGCAAGTGCCTGGTTGCCAGTTGAACACTATCGAGAAAATCGAAGTAGCCAAAGCCCTCGAATCACTCGGCGTCGATGTTATCGAAGCGGGGTTCCCCGTATCCAGTCCGGGCGATTTCAATTCGATAGTCGAAATATCCAAAGCTGTAACCTGGCCTGCTATATGCGCGCTTACACGCGCTGTGGAAAAAGATATTGAAGTGGCGGCCGAGGCGTTGAAACATGCAAAAAAGAAGCGGATACATACCGGTATCGGCGTTTCGGAATACCATATCAAGTATAAGTTCAACTCTACCCGGGAAGAAATACTTGAACGTGCCGTTGCATGCGTGAAATATGCAAAACGTTTTGTTGAAGACGTGGAATTCTATGCGGAAGACGCGGGGCGCACGGATAACGCCTATCTTGCCCGGGTGGTGCAAGCCGTAATAGATGCAGGGGCTACGGTGGTGAACATCCCCGATACTACAGGGTATTGCCTGCCAACGGAATACGGCGCAAAAATCAAGTATCTGACAGATAATGTGAATATGAAGAATGCTATTCTTTCTACGCACTGCCATCAGGATTTAGGGATGGCCACGGCCAATTCCATAATGGGCGTGCTTGGCGGAGCCCGTCAGGTTGAGGTGACAGTGAATGGAATAGGCGAACGGGCCGGGAATACTTCGTTGGAAGAAGTGGTGATGGCCATAAAAAGCCATAAAGAGCTGAATATAGAAACCAATATCAATACTCAAAAGATATATCCTGTGAGCCGTCTTGTTTCCAATCTGATGAATATGCCTGTACAACCGAACAAGGCTATTGTCGGCAGAAATGCTTTCGCTCACTCGTCGGGTATCCACCAGGACGGGGTGTTGAAGCATCTTTCCACATACGAGATCATCGATCCTAAAGATGTGGGTATCGATGATAATGCAATCGTGTTGACAGCCCGTAGCGGACGCGCGGCATTAAAGAACAGGCTTAACCTGTTGGGTATAGAAGTGGATGACGACCAGTTGGCGGAACTGTATCAACGCTTTCTCGACCTTGCCGACCGCAAGAAGGATATAACAGACGAAGATGTGTTGATTCTGGCGGGAAAAGAAACGGACAGGATGCGCCGTATCAAACTGGATTACCTGCAGGTAATATCAGGTCATGGAGTGCGTAATGTCGCCAATGTAGGACTTGATATCGCAGGGGAGAAGTTTGAGGCTTCCGCATCGGGAAACGGCCCTGTGGATGCGGCTATCAAAGCTGTAAAGCAGATCATCCGCCGGCAGATGGTGATAGAAGAATTCCTGATCCAGGCTATCAATCGCGGTAGCGACGATATAGGCAAGGTGCACATGCAGGTAGAACACGAAGGCATAAACTATTACGGTTTTTCGGCAAATACCGATATTGTTGTGGCGTCCGCCGAAGCCTTTATCAATGCCGTTAATAAATTTGTGAAGTAATATAGAATTTTAAATATGAAAACTTTATTCGACAAAATCTGGGATGCGCATGTCGTATCCTCCGTGGAGAACGGTCCTGTCCAGTTATACATAGATCGTCACTTTTGCCATGAAGTGACCAGCCCGCAGGCTTTTAACGGGCTTAGAACCAGAGGATTGAAAGTATATCGTCCCGAAAAAACGACATTGACGGCCGACCATAATACGCCGACTGTCAATCAGGATCAACCCGTGAAAGACCCGGTTTCGAGAAAACAGTTGGATACATTATCCGGGAATGCGGCGGAATTCGGACTTACTCTGTATGCTTTGGGTGATAAAAAGAATGGCGTGGTTCATATAATAGGCCCGGAAAACGGATTTACCCAACCGGGAATGACAATCGTTTGCGGCGACAGCCATACATCGACGCACGGGGCTTTTGGAGCTATTGCGTTCGGTATCGGAACCAGTGAAGTGGAAATGGTTTTGGCAACGCAATGTATCTTGCAGACCCGTCCCAAAACAATGCGTATTACTTTCAACGGTAAACTTGGCGAAGGCGTCGTGGCAAAAGACCTGGCGCTTTACATGATCTCCGCATTGACAACAGGGGGCGCTACCGGCTATTTTGTGGAGTATGCAGGCGAAACTGTCCGCAATATGTCGATGGAAGAACGTATGACTCTTTGCAACCTAAGCATCGAAATGGGTGCGCGGGGAGGATTGGTAGCTCCGGACGAAACGACTTTCGCTTATGTGAAAGGCCGGGAATTTGCGCCTGAAGGCGAAGACTGGGACAAGGCGCTTGCCTGTTGGAAAACTTTGAAAACCGACGAGGGCGCTGAATTCGATAAAGAGCTGGCTTTTGACGTCGCTGATATAAAACCGATGATAACATACGGCACAAATCCGGGTATGGGCATGGGCGTCGATGAAACGATCCCTGTATTGGACGAAATTGATGAAGCGGGGCGCATCTCGTTCCAAAAGTCGATGGATTACATGGGTTTCAAGCCGGGAGAAAAAGTAGAGGGTAAAACAATAGATTATGTTTTTTTGGGAAGCTGCACCAATGGACGTATCGAAGATTTCCGCGTGTTTGCCAACTTTGTGAAAGGAAAGAAAAAAGCGGACAATGTAACAGCCTGGCTTGTTCCGGGCAGTCATATAGTTGCGGGGCAGATAGAAGCGGAAGGTTTGGATAAAATACTGGCAGACGCGGGCTTTGAGCTTCGCCAGCCGGGATGTTCGGCTTGTTTGGCCATGAACGATGATAAAGTTCCGGCAGGTAAATATGCCGTATCTACATCGAACCGTAACTTCGAAGGCCGTCAGGGGCCGGGTGCGCGTACTATTCTGGCAGGGCCGTTGGTTGCGGCGGCGGCGGCGGTGACAGGCAAGATAACTGATCCGAGGACGATCTGATTTTCAAATTCGGATACCGGAAATGTGAAGATCTTGAAATGAAAGAAACGGGAAATGCGACGGTTGATCTATTACTCAAGATCCTCAATTAATTGGAAGATATAAAAGTCATATAAAAAATTATAAACAAAATTATCGGAACGGCCGGAACCAAAAGATAAAATTATTCATTTGCCGATCCGCTAATTTACAAATTGATTTACATGGAAAAATTTCAAACGCTAACATCAACATATGTTCCGCTTCCTGTCGAGAATGTGGATACAGACCAGATCATCCCTGCACGCTTCCTGAAAGCGACGGATAAAGAAGGATTCGGCAATAACCTTTTCGCCGACTGGCGTTACAATAAAGACGGCAGTCCTAAAAAGGATTTTGTATTGAACAATCCGGCTTACAGTGGCCGGATACTGGTGGCCGGAAAGAATTTCGGCAGCGGTTCCAGTCGCGAACATGCGGCATGGGCAGTGGCGGGATATGGTTTCAGGGCGGTGGTATCAAGTTTCTTTGCCGATATTTTCAGAAACAACTCGCTGAATAACGGCGTATTGCCTGTTGTGGTTACGCCTGAATTTCTGGCAGAGGCATTTGCCTGTGTCGATGCAGATCCGGAAGCCACATTGACTATCGACCTGGAAAAGCAAACGATAACCAACAATGTAACCGGAAAACGGGAAAGCTTTGAAATCAATCTTTACAAGAAAGAATGTTTGCTAAAAGGATTGGATGATATAGATTACCTGCTCTCCAAAAAAGATCTGACAGAGAAATACGAGAAAGAGCATACGCTCCCGACAGATTGATTAACCGATATGCAAGCGCCGAAAAAAGACAGGCGCATTACTGCAATGATAGAAATAATGGATACTACCCTGAGAGACGGGGAACAAACATCGACAGTGTCGTTCTCCGCTCAGGAAAAAATGAGTATAGCGCATCTGTTGCTTGTCGATCTGGGGGTTGACCGTATCGAAGCAGCCTCTGCGCGGGTTTCCGACGGGGAATTCGAAACCGTGAAAAAGATTGCCGCATGGGCAAATGCAACCGGGCATATCGACAAAATCGAAATACTCGGTTTCATAGATAAAGGCGCGTCCCTGAACTGGATAAAAGCCGCCGGATGCAAAACAATAAATCTTTTGACAAAAGGTTCCTACAAGCATGTGACCGACCAGTTGAGGAAAACTCCGGAACAGCACCTGGAGGATATAAAATATGAAGTTGAGCTGGCCGGAAAGATGGGGATTGCCGTTAATGTCTATCTCGAAGACTGGTCGAATGGGATCATGGATTCCGAAGATTATGTTTATTTCATGATGGACGGCATGAAAGACCTGCCTGTCAACAGGTTTATGCTGACTGATACTTTGGGCGTCCTTAATCCGCATAGCGTGTGGAGGTGTTGCCGCCGGATGATAAACCGCTATCCCGGGCAGCATTTCGATTTTCATGCGCACAACGACTATGATCTTGCCGTTGCCAACACAATGGTAGCAGCCGAAGTAGGAGTAAAAGGGGTGCATGTGACAATGAACGGATTGGGCGAACGCGCCGGAAATGCTTCATTGTCCAGTGTTATTGCCGTGTTTCACGACCATCTGAAACTGAAAACTTCTATAAAGGAGGATAAACTGAATAAAGTGAGCCGCGTGGTGGAAAGTTATTCGGGGATGACCATTGCGGCCAATCAACCGATTGTCGGTGATAATGTGTTTACACAATGCGCAGGAATACATGCCGACGGCGACAACAAAAACAATCTGTATTATAACGACCTGTTTCCCGAACGTTTCGGGCGTGTGCGGGAGTATGCGTTGGGTAAATTGTCAGGTAAATCCAATATCCGTAAGAATATCGAGGCTCTCGGTATCGAACTGGACGAGGAAGATATGATGAAAGTGGCTAGTCGCGTCATTGAACTTGGCGATAAAAAGGAAATCATCACACAGGATGATCTGCCCTATATCATATCCGATGTGTTGAAGAATAACGGGAAAGAAAAACGGATAAAAATACAGTCTTTCGCATTTCTTCTTACTAAAGGCTTGCGTCCGACAGCCACAGTACGTATCGAGATCGACGGGCGGGAACATGAATGGACCGCGCCGGGAGACGGGCAGTACCATGCGTTTTCGAAAGCGTTGTACAAAATATATACCCGTTTGAATAAACCGATCCCCTCGTTAACCAACTATACTGTATATATTCCGCCGGGCGGGCGTACCGATGCATTGGTGCAAACGGTGATCACCTGGGAATTTAACGGCAAGAGTTTTAAAACCAGAGGATTGGACGCCGACCAGACAGAAGCCGCCGTGAAAGCCACAGAGAAGATGCTGAATATGATAGAGGAGATGTAAGCCGCTTCTTGAAAAATTTAAACCGATTCTTATAACCCGTAAATAAACTGAAAAAATATGAAATTAAACATCGCAGTACTTCCCGGCGACGGGATTGGTCCCGAAATTATCGGGCAGGCCTTGAGAGTGACAGAAGCCGTTTGTGAAAGATCCGGACACGAACTTAGTTATGAATACGGCGTGGTTGGAGCAACTGCTATCGACCAGACGGGCAATCCTTATCCTGACGGAACTCATGAATTGTGCATGGCCTCGGACGCCGTGCTTTTCGGAGCCATAGGCGACCCCAAGTATGACAATGATCCTTCCGCGAAGGTTCGTCCCGAGCAAGGTTTACTGGCTATGCGCAAGAAGCTGGGCTTGTATGCGAATATACGCCCGGTGTCTACTTTTCCTTCTTTGATACACAAGTCCCCGTTACGGGCCGATTTGGTAGAGGGAGCCGATTTTATGTGCATTCGCGAACTTACGGGAGGTCTTTATTTTGGCCGTCCGCAAGGCCGTAGCGAAGACGGGGACACAGCATACGATACATGTGTATATACGCGAGAGGAAGTAGAACGCATACTGCATCTTGCATATAAATACGCCCGTCTGCGCCGGAAGAAAGTAACAGTAGTGGACAAAGCCAATGTGCTGTGTACTTCCCGTCTGTGGAGACAGGTGGCTCAGGAAACGGAAAAGCAATATCCGGATGTGGAAACGGAATATATGTTTGTCGATAATGCCGCCATGCAGATCATCCAATGGCCGAAACGTTTCGATGTACTTGTGACGGAAAACCTGTTTGGAGATATTCTTACCGATGAAGCGTCTGTGATCACGGGTTCGCTGGGTATGTTGCCTTCGGCGTCTATCGGTATACATACATCCGTATTTGAACCTATCCACGGTTCATATCCGGCGGCGGCGGGAAAGAATATCGCCAATCCGCTGGCGACAGTATTGTCGGCCGCGTTGATGTTCGAGTATGCTTTCAATTTGCAGGAAGAAGGCGCACTCATCCGCCGGGCTGTGGCTGCATCCATGGAAGCGGGCGTTGTCACCGAGGATATTGCATTGAAGGGCGGTAAGATACATTCTACTTCACAGGTCGGGGACTGGATAGTGGATCATGTAAAGAAATGAAACGGGACATTTATTCGCATTCCGTTTGCACGCAGACGGCGCGGATTGAAGGGATGAATGCAGATTTTCCGTAACCGCAAAATCTGCAAAAGAAATTCTTTGTGCCCTTTGTGATACGCTTCGTGTCCTTTGTGTTGAATGAATTTTCTTGCAGTGCGACAATTTGAATTGCTTTGTGCATGGAGGATATATGGTGGAAATGAGGTTTTTGTACTCCGAAATTTTTAACGCAAAGGATCCGCAAAATCTGCAAAGGAAATTCTTTGTGTCCTTTGTGTCCTTTGTGATACACTTTGTGCCCTTTGTGTTAAATGGATTTTCTTGCAGTGCAACAATTTGAATTGAATTGAATTGAAAATCGACGTAGTCAAACATCGGTTCTTTCGGCTTGGCACTCCATATAGACAGATTGCAGGTGGCGATATGGAAACCAGCCTCTTTGTTCGGTATCTGTTCCGAATTCCGATAATTGGATATAAAAAGGCGGAAATACGTAACAGACCAGTCAGCCGGATTCCATACATTTGCTGGGCAGAGGATTATATATCGCAAAGCGTCCAAACAATAACAAATAATGCGTAAAAACAATATCACATACTCCATGCATAAAACAATATCGGCAACAGGATCAGTACATCGAAAAACGTTTACCCGTTTCTTCGGGCAGGGCGTTTCATCGTTGTTCTTTCGGCCTTGCCTTCCGAACGTCAATATTATTCGGCCTTGCGCTCCATATAAACAGATTGCAGGCGGCGATATGAAAAACGGCCTCTTTGTTCGGTTTCCGTATCTAATTCCGATAATTGAATATAAAAAGGCGGAAATACGTAACAGGTCATTCGGTCGAATTCCATACATTTGCTGAATAGAGAACACATAGTCGCAGGGCGATCAAACAATAACAAATAATGCGTAAAAACAATATCACATACTCGCATGAATAAAACAATATCGGCAACAGGATCAGTACATCGAAAAACGTTTACCCGTTTCTTCGGACAGGGTGTTTTTTCGCTGTTACGGAACTGTAATGCCGGCGGTACAGGACAACCGGTGGCAGGCGCCTTTTTGCGGGTTTGTATTTCACTGGCGGGGTTTACGACCTGCGCTTGTTTACCAAAAGCCTTGATGCTTACGGATACCTCAGTCCATGGAGCTGGTCTGCGGGTGCTGTCTACGGTTATTCCATCCCCCTGTCCACTAAACTGAATCTGGAGTTCAGCCTTAATGCCGGATATTTCACCGGAGCTTACAGCGCTTACAACCGTAGCCGTTGTACGGACTGTTACCCGGAGAAGCAAACCGGTAGAAGGAGTTATTGGGGGCCTACGGGCGGCGGGGTGTCGTTGGTATATAAAATAAATAAATAAATTAATTAAGAATGAAGAATCAAGAATCAAGAATGAAGAATCAAGAATCAAGAATGAAGAATTAAGAATTGAAGAGTGAATTAAGAATGAGGAATTAAGAATGAAAATACGGAGAAATTAATGAAGAATTAGGAATGAAGAATGGAGAAAAAAAATTAAGAATTAAGAATAAAAAATGCAGAATTAAGAATGGGGAATTAATTATGAATTGTGAATGAGGAATGAGAATTAAGAATGGAGAATCAAGAATATAAAATACAAATGAAAAAAATAAAAATGCGGATATGTAAAGACGTTGCGCGCCGCGTCTTCGATAAAAAGCACGGAAAACAGCAGGACGTGTGTCATATCCCGCATATTTTCAATAAATATCATCAAAAAGGAAATTATTTGTTCGGGAGTTATCCCGGCTTATATATGTTGTTTAATTATTAATTTATTAACTTAAAAAAGAGAGTTATGATTACAAAAAGACGAAATCTCGTTTTCCGGTTCTTGCCGGGGTTGTTCTTGCCCGGACTGCTTTTGCTTTCCGGTTGTTCGCAGGATGACGTTTCCGACGTCCCTGCCGGTTCTCGCGCTATTGGTTTCCGCGCTCAGGGTGGTATGTCTACTTTGAAGGCTACTACCGCTTCAACGGACAATATCCAGAGTTTTGTTGTCAATGCGCATTACCGCGACGATGTGTCATGGGATAATGCCGGTAAATACTTGCTTGGCAATACTACCGTCTACCGCAAGGGCGGGGGTGCGTCCGGCGATCCTGCCAGCTGGACTTATTCTCCACAGTCTTATTTTCCAACCGACGACGGGGGTCAAGTAGAGTTCTTCGCTTATTCTCCTGCTATCAGTACGAACGTGAAGACAGGTCTCAAGGCTGCAATGGAGGCTGACAATTCTGCTCAGCCCATTGTTTACGAAGTTCCGGTTCCGGCTGCGGACGGTTCCACTACCCAGGAGGACTTGCTTGTCGCTTACGAGCAGGTGGGTTCGGATAAATACACCGATCCCGACTACACCGGTACTGTCAATTTTCAGTTCCGCCATGCCCTGTCACGGGTACTGGTCGCCGCCGCAAGCAAGCTCGGTAGTGAAATTCCAATTACCGTCACCAAACTGGAGTTAAGGAACCTGTATAAAAAGGGGACTTTGAGCTTGAACGGCACCGGTGGTTCGGGTTCTCCCGTTCCACCGTCAAGTTACGTTGCTTCCGGTTGGAATTATGCCGCGACCGTTTCAGCCTTGAGCGGTTACAAAATCTTTTGGCAGAATGATGGTAGCAAGGGTGATTACGCTTATGATCTTCCCGCTGCCGGTGTTTCGGTCGGCGAGTACGTTGATGAATTCACTCCTCCCGGTTTGCTCACCGGTCAGGAGCAGGGGATGTTTGTTTTGCCTCAAACTACCGTCGGGAATGTTTACGACGATGGTGCGGACATAGCCAACGAGTTCGGTTTGTATGTTGAATACACGATTAACGGTTCTTCCACACCTTCTGAGACTACCGTCCAGTTTAGCGACGTCAACAAGATCAGTACAAACAGCGTCACATTCGAGATTGGTCGCCAGTACGTATTGAATCTGGTCTTTGGTGCGGGTAAGGACGGTGATACCAGTATCGACCTTGGTACTTCGATCACCATCGGGGATATTGATTCGGACTCTTACAACAATCCTTCGATTCCAGTGGCTGCTGTCACTCCTCCTCCTCCGCTTCCGGTTTGGGCTCAGTCCAACATCTATTATAACGAGATGTCTGATGGCATTGGTGACAATAATACAGGAACGTTGACTTTCGAGGAAACAGCGCAGGATAAAACTTATTATCAGGGCGTATTGTTCCAGTGGGGTAGTCTGATAGGTGTTTCCGCTTCGGGGACGGTCAACAGTCCTATCTCCGTCGATGATTACCTTTTCATTCCTGACCTGTCATCCGGTAAGTATACCAAAATACAGATTTCCAACATCGCCTCCCACAGCACTGGTAGCGGTGCTGTAAAAGATTTTTTGGATGCCTTGCCCGGTTTGAGTACGCCTCTCTCTTGGAGTACTACTAATGCCGAAGCCATCTGGTCCGGGATTCCTTACGCTACCGCTATCGATATTTCGGACGGTGCCGATCGCTCCGATGATCGTTTGACCAAAGCTTCCCACAACGGCGACGGCAGTCTGTACACACAGTACAAGGGTGATATATGCAGGTTCTTGTCGGACAGGAACGGCCTCGGTGTTTCGGGTAATACTTTCGCCTACACTACCTGGAAACTGCCCACCTCTGTCATGTTCGGGAACGGCGGAAGTGATGAGTACAGTCTTGGCGCTTTCAGTACTCTCGCCGCTGCTACTTCTGACCCTGACGGCAAGGATCCCATCGCTGCTGACTGTTCCGTTACTATCGTTAATGCCGATCTCTTCCGTCTCGGCAGTATCGCGCCAATCTTCCCCGCGCCAGGGTACCGTGATAACAACGCGCTGTACAGCGTAGGCCTCCACGGCTACTATTATTCGTCGTCAGCCAGCTTCGGGACGAACGTGTACGCCGTGAACTTCCACAGCGGCGGCGTGAACCCGTACCTCAACTACTCCCGGACGACCGGCTACGATGTTAGGTGTATCCGAGAATAGTAGCGCTGTGGCGCGCATTCGATTCATTTGATTTATTCCTTCCCGCATTAAAAGCGGGAAGGTTCAAACCCGCCGGTAGGCGGCCGATTAAAAAGAATTAAGAATTAAGAATTAAGAATGATGAACGGGATCAATGGAAAACAGACAATTTATAACGGGATATGTCAAGAGGGTTGAATCTTGCAATGCCTGCAAGTACGGGATGTGTAGCCCGGTAGAACGGAACAGGCCTCCTTGCGTTCGGCCTTGTAGAGATACAACCCTGACTGTTACAGGTTATTACTGGCGGCACGGGAGAAAAGTGTAAAACAGAGGAGAAATTGAGCCGGGAGTTCTGCCGGGCCTTGTGTACCGGCAGGAGAGTGGCAAATACTGTCTGAACACGATTTACAGGATTAAAGGATTTTCCTGATTGTGTCCGCAAAGAATTGTTACTGAATAATATGGCTGTTATTTCATTACAAACGCATGTTTTACAATGTATTAAAAATTACGTAACTACTCAGGTAGAAAAATAAGGGATAGATTCACACTTTTGCCAGGCAGGACAAAGCGGGATAAACCTCCTGTCCGTTTTTGATGGCAGTGTCAATAACGGAGCGAATCCTGGCAAAGCGGTCAGCTCCCTTGCCGTCTTTATTGCGGAACTGACCCGATACTTTGGTCTTGATTTTGATATTTCGTATAGCTCTTTCCGAACCGTTGTTATCAGGCGGAACCTCCGGGTGATACAGGAAAGTCAGGATGCTATCCCTGTTTTTTATTAGCCGGTGAACCAATGCCCGCTCCCTGCGATGAAAAGTGGCGCAGTCTACGGCCAGCAACTCATTCAGGTCTGTTTCAATGGCCATGACTTCGGCAGGAACATTCCGGTAATCTTCAGTCTTCAATATGCATTTCAAGTCGAGGGCACGGTGAAACAGAGCTTTCATTTTAGCGCTCCACTGACT
>JAISSD010000095.1 GCA_031273295.1 Prevotella sp. | reverse complement strand
GGAAAACTGAAAGTCAAAGTCCCTGTCTGTCCAACTGTCTCCGGTCTGGAGACGCTCTCTTCACTGCTGCAACCGGACAACAATCCGGCGGCAACAATAACCATTGATAGAATCGCTTTTTTCATAAGTCTGAATTTTGTTCGTGAATTTAAATATAAATTTTATCCAACAAATATATTTAATCCGGGTGGATAAGCCGTTGCAAATTTCCGCCTTTTTATATTCAATTAGCGGAATTCGGGATTGAAATCGAACAGAGAGGGTGTTTTTTTATGCCTGTAATATCATCCAAACCTGGCTGATATTCTCTTCAAGGCAATTTAAGGAAGCTGAAACATCTGCTCAAACCGGCGCAGGTACTTTCGACTAAAAGAAGGAATCTGCCGCCAAACGCACTATCCCAGCCTGTCTGTCCCCGTCCCTTCAGGTTTGACGGTGCTGTGGTCCTTTTATTTCTTCGTCGCTTCGCTTGTTTTTCATTTTCCGCTTGCAACGCTTCCCTTATTGTCCAGCCTGGATTCTTTCCCTTTTCGGTCAGGCCGCTATCCGTTTCTTTACCTTTCTTGGATTCCTTAATTTGGCTAGTCGAACTGACGTATTCAATGCCGAATTTTTTTGTGTCATTATGCAAAATTCATCGTATATGCCATTTTTTTTGATTCAACAAGATTTCTTGTGAGATTCCAAACCGATAAGACGATTGATGATTAAGCGTATTAAATAATGTGCCGGTATCTTCGTTTTGATTGAGCGTTTCAAGTAATACGCCTAAAAGCGCAATAGTTGACGGATTATATTTTAAAACTAATCGTTTTGCAGTATTGATTTGATTGTCTGTATATTGTTTGAATAGGAACAATAGCCGCTTACAAGCTTCGTCGGGCATTGAGTCAGGAATATCCTTGAAAAAACGAAGGCAATCCAGCAGCTGAAGTACCGGAATATTCTCTTTTGTAATCGTATTCGGCTGAAGAACAAAACCAATACGATAATTTCCACGCACGATAGATTTTTTCGCTTTATTCATACCAATTTGCAATGTAACAGGAACTTGAGTTGTTAGTCCGAATTTATTAAACACAGAATAGCCGGTCAGATAGCCTGTTGTTTTTCCGTTTTTTTCAATTAAGTCCTTGACTATTTGGAATGTGTCGGGTAGAATTTCTCCGAAATTGGACATTTGCGGCTTGTAAAAACGTCCTTTTGACAAGCGGCGAATTTGTCCCGCAGCTACCATATTGTCCAATAATTTATTGACGGTTTTTTGCTTCTCTACCGGCAAAGGAAAATCCTTTGCGGTAAATACATATCCGCAAGTGAATTTTTTGATTGTATCTTTAACTGTATCGGTGATATATGCTGCCATAAATTATTTGTTTAATATTCGTGTTTTTATCGATGAAAACACGAATATTTTATTCTCCCTTTCTGAAAAGTATTTTTAAAGTGTTGCCTTTTTCATCTTTCCACATTTTCCATCCATTTGTATTCTGTCCTAAAATAACACTTCCTGCAGTACTTACAGAATTAAATGTATAATCTTGAGTAAATATATAATACTTGGCGTCTACTAATTTCAACACTCTTTCTTCAATCAACTGATTTCTCATATTTACAACAGACTTAGGACATGAAGAAACCTCATTTAAAGCGACTTCAGCATCTTTGCATACAATTATTGAAGAGTCTTCCATTATTTTAGATTCATCCAATAAATATCCTTTCGCTTTTACGCCTCTTGCTTCTAAAAAATAATAATTTGTCTTTTCTTTGGTTTTTTCGTTTTGTATTGTAGTTTCGGCAGGATTCTCTTGAGTTCTTTCATCATTGGTAATTTGTTTATTTTGTATTTCCAATAGTAAATCAAATACTGGACGGAAATGTTTGAAATCTTCTTTTACAAAATCTTTGGATTTTTCTGCCAAGATATTTTTAGATTTGCAAATAATGTCTTCATGTATCCCGGAAATTGGTTTATTTGCGAAATGCCCTAATGTTTTATTGACAGCTTCTTTATACGCTTCTTCATATCTAGAAGCGTCGAACAAATTTTCTATTGTACAGTCATTTGTGGATCCACTTGGTTTTGGTAAGGTAACTGCGAAAAAATTATTATGCTCTTTTTTATCTTTACGTAACTTACGATAAGCGCGATTTGCTTCGTTTCTATCAAAACCACCTTTATTAATTGCTTCAACTCCCGCTTTATCGTTGTCATAAATGGCAATATATGTTTTGCCTTTGAAATCTCCTGCTTCATAAAGGCCTGTCATTAGCGGTCTTATCTTGTCTTCACCTCCTATGGAATAAATGGCAAAATCAAGTGTAGGGTATTCTTCTTTCAATTTATGAAATGCCGTTTCGATGTGTATTTTGTCGTGTTTTCCTTCAACTAATAATATCATATTCTTTTTATTGGCAAGGAAAGCGCCCATTTCGTGTCTATTCCAAGAATCGCCTATTAGGTGATTCAGTTTTGCCTGTTTCTCCTTTTCCATTAATTCGCCACAATCCAACATATATAATTGGCTGTCATCCAAACAATTTGTAAGTGTAGGTGAATGGGTTGTAAATACAATCTGGCGATTATGTTTATAAGGGTTGAACATTTTGATAATTTCTTCTTTATTGGATACATGAATGTGTGCATCAGGTTCGTCTAAAATAAATAGACAATCTTCCTGTCCTGCAAATTCAAGGGATGCTTTTATTAGCAAAAGTTTTTTCTCGCCTTCGCTCAAATCCTCAATAGTCAAATTGTCATTAAAAACAATTGTAATATCATCAAGAATTTTTGTACTTATAGGCGTGAAAGATGTGTAAAGATATTTAAAAACATCATCTGCATTATAATTGTTGGTTCCTAACACCTGTTTAAATTCATCAATTGTATATTCTGTTTTTACATCAATATATTTAATAAATCGTAAAATCTCGCTATTTGTATAATTATCATAATTTCCTTTTTTGAAATCAAACTTTATTTTTTCGATACTATCAATTTTGAGTATGTTTTTTACAAATGTTTTATTATCATCGGAATCCGAACAAATAATGGATAATAATGCAATATGCCAATAAAATTTATTTAGATAAAGCATTGCAGGTAATAATTCAGTCATAACATTTGTTCCTCGTGTAGCGGACTTATTGATATTTGCTATGTATTTTTTATAGTTTTCTTCAATACAGTTTCGCCAAAGCCTGTCTTCTTCACCACTGTAAATTACAATAATTCTTTGGGGTAAATAATTTTCCATTGCAATTTGACGAACATCATTTACAAACATTATTGCTTTTTTCGTCTTCTCTTTTTTTACGCGAATAGTTTTATTTTCTGTGTTCACAAAAGTTATTTCATATGTAAAATCCACCGAACTTTTATCATATAAACTTCCGAATATGCGACAGAATGCTTCCAATAGATTGCTTTTACCACTTCCGTTATTTCCAATGGCGGCAATAATATCTGTTTCGTGCTTCAAATCTATATTTAGATTTTTGTAGCCGCTGATTTTTAAACTTTTGATTTGCATGATCCTGTATTATTTAAATATTTCTTTTTCAAATTCCGTTATCGCCTTTCTCCTGTTTTCTTCTGCACTCTGCCGTAAGTTTTTTATTTGCTTTTGCATTATTTGAATACGATTAACAATTTCTTTTTGAACGGACAATAATGGAACGGGAAATAATACATTTTTTAAATTGTCTATACCTAATTCCGTCTGATTAGTTGACTGAGCCGTTTTAAGAGAATTAACTTGTTGCTGTCCATAAAAACTATTGAATATAAATGTAAAAAAGTCAGGGCATATTAAATTCTTATTAACTCTGAGCAACAGAATATGACTGTCGCATAGCAGATTAGAATAAGCCCTTGTAACTGTACTTGCTCTACCGATAGTACCTTCTCCGGTAGAATTTATTAAAATATCTCCTTCTTTTGTGAATTGACTTTTGTCAACACTATTCAACCATTCTGTATCAACTGTTTTTGCATGCTTCAAATCTATTTCATTCCATCTGTTACACTTTTGATTAATGATTACATTTTTAGATTGCCGAGAATATTTAGGGCTTTTCCCTCTGAAAACTGCCGTTGACAATTTCGAATCTTTTGCAAATGATTGGACATTATATTTAGAGGAAAGATATTTATTGTTTCCCAATACTCTTTCAATACCCCATTCTTGAATAAAAGAAAACTTGACAAAGTGCAATTTTCCTGTTTGTACTTCTTTCTCTTTATTTTCTATTCCCAACGCCTCACACAAATAATTTTCAATTTCTTCTTCCAATGCTTTGGCTTGTTGTTCTTTTGTTTTGGCTTGATGAATGGCGGCATTGTAATTATCTATCATTCGTTGTTGTTCCGCCAATGAGGGAAGCGGGATTTTTTGCACTAAAAATTTATTGATGTCCATGCGTTGCCTGTTCGTTGTTCCGCTACTACACGATTGGGCAAATCTGATAAATTGTTTTGTGGTCGTTATTAATGGTAAAAAATCAGGATTTACAAGCATACTATTTATATCAAATGCGGGAAAATCGTTTGTAACAACCGCCCTGTCGAGTTCTTTAGGGACAATGCCAAAAGCGCCGTTCCGCGCATCAATCCTTGACAGCAGAAATTGTCCTTCCGATATAATATATTGTTTCTTTGTTCCTATATTGATACCTCGTTCTATATTCCTTAAGAATATCCCGCCATTATTTATTTTAATAGTGACTCTTTTGTATTCTATTTCATCTTCAATCTCTATATCGGTTTTATTGCGAATTAGAAATGACCCTGTCTCAACTAAATTATATTTATCAGAATATGCAAAGATATTCTCAAGCAAATATTGAACACTCCAATTGCTTAAATCGGAAAATGGAACAAAATGCAAATATTTATAACTGTCTACCTGCATATCTTCTCTGATTATTATTTTTTACATCCCAAAGTCCGATACTTTCACGGTATTTCGTAAATTCCTCTTTCAAAGGAATCAATTCGTTTTCAATCTCTTGCCCTGTTGTACTGATACCTGCTTTTTCTACTTTTGCCATCACAATCCGATAGTCAAACTCTTTTTTTACCATAGCCTTTATTTCGGCGTCTCTTTTTGTTTCTATCTCTTTTTGCCTGGCATTTAATTTCTTTTTTGTTAAAGCATCAGGCATATTTTCCCCCCTCAATGCAAGTTGTTTTATAATGGGAGTTAGTTCGAGGTCATATTTCCTATTTATTTCCTTCTCGGATTTCCGTACAATTCGGGCGTATTTTTCGGCTTCTTCTTCAGTGAATTTTTTGAAAAACAGTAAACTTGGCTTTACAGTTGCACCTGAAGCAATAAAGACGTCTTGCGGAATAGAAACCACCAGCAGGATTTTAGCTTTACTTTCCACAAATTCTCTGATTTTCTGCAAATTGGTATTGTTCAATATGCCTTCCGGCAATACAATTCCCATACGTCCCCCCGGCTTCAATAAATTCAGACAACGCTCAATAAACAAAACCTCAGTCAGCGTACTCATTGAGCCTGTTTGGTAGAGGTTTAGAATTGGTAACCCTTTCCCTTTATTGTAGGCAACATCATTTTTTAACGGAATTAAAACTTCTTTTTCGTAATTTGGATATTTTTCCATGTACCTTTTTGCTTGTTCTTCTGTTGGCAGATCAGTTTCCGATACGACTTGACTTTTTTCGATTCGTGCGCCAAATGGAGGATTTGTCAGAATAACGTCAAACCTGTTTTTATGAATACCGTTTACATCAAGCAACCCGTCATGGTGGTGTACGCCACCGTGTCCATCGCCGTGCATTATCATATTCATCTTGGCTGTTCTTGCCATTCTTGGATTGGCGTCAGCGCCAAAAATACAATCGTATGATAATTTGTGATACCGGCTATTCGGATTGTCTTTATCAAATTCAGCATCTATTTTATAGACCGCATTTTGTATGGCGTCAATATCCTTTTGATTTTCTTTTATAGACTTTATTTGATTTTTAATATCTTCATTGATTTTATCTTGAATATGTTCAAAGGCTTTTATCAAAAAACCCCCACTTCCACAACAAGGGTCGCAAACGGTTTCTCCTTCTTGAGGGTCAAGTATATCAACCATAAAATCAACAATAGTTCGCGGAGTGAAAAATTGTCCCAACTCTCCCCGAAACGTCTTTCCCAAAAATTGTTCAAAAGCGATTCCTTTCACATCATCTGAAATATCCGATAAATTGAACATTTCTAATTCCTCAACTATCGTTTCAAAACTATTACGCTTTATTCTGATTATATCGCCTTTTTCAAAAATATCATCCTTTTCAAAATTTTCTTTGGTTTCATCAAAGAGATATTGCATATAATCCTTGTCAAGAACAGGAGTCGTTTTTTTCAAATGAGGTCGAATGACTTTTTCATAATTTTCTTCGTCCAATTGAAATTTGCTTTTAGAAAAAACCATTTCTCCTTTCAATTTTTTTTCGAACATGATTTTCATAAAAAGAATTTTGCTGATCTCGTCAAATGCGGCTTCCGGAGACAACTTATCATTATTGCGGATAATATTGTGACAACGAGTCAATAATTTTGAAAATTCGTCTCTTGAAAATACTTTGTTTTCTTCAATGTATTTTTCGATTTTTTTATCATCCAATAATATTTCAGCGTCAGGAATACCTTTTATTCTTTCAAGTTTCTTGGGTGTACTGTCTTTTTGAATGTGAAATATTTTTGTTTCTTTTGAATTGACGGCAATAAAAAAATTGGCGTTAACAATGGATGCAAAATCGCGCACAGTGGCATAATCCGAATCTTTGATTCGTACATGTTCGGCGCTACACTTAACTGTAATAATTATTGCAGGGATAGAGTTTTTTAATTTTTCCTGTTCCGAACGCCAGATAGCAACATCTACTTTTTGTCGGTTTTTAATTTCAATATCCTGCCCTAATTGCTTGAGTTGATACCCTTGCGAATTAACCAATCGACAAATAAATTCCTGTCTGATTTCTTCTTCTTTGTTGTATGACAGCCATTTACCTAAAACAGGTGCAAAGATTTTGTTGTTTTTTATTTGAACTTCCAGTGACATGATATTATTATATATTTTGCTTGCAAAGATATCTGTTTTTCGCGTTTATACTGCAAAAAACACGATTTGTTTTGAGTATTTATTCAAATATCCATGCATAGACTTGACGTTGTGCTGATTTATTCCTAATCTTGTTGTTTATTTTTTATCGCTTCTTTCTTTCTCTGTAATTTTTCAGATTCTGCCGCATTTCTCTTCGCCCTGTCTATCCTCTCCGCTTGTTCTCGAACCAATCTCAATGATATGTCGACGCCCGGTCTTGATATTTTTTGCGGGGAGAGTAAAGATATCCGGCCTTTTTCCCTCCCCGTCTTCCTGCCGAAAAAAAGGGGGCCGGCCGGGCGCTGTAATGTAAGGAGTTTAAAGAAACTGAGGAAGCTGAAACATCTACTCAAACCGACGCAGGTCATTCCGACTGAAAGAAAGAATCTGCCGCAGTCAAATGCACCCTGTAGACTCTGTTTATAATTGCGGTAAACCGGATACATCAAACTCACGCTCCAAGTCTTCCAGTTCCTTCTTTATCTGTTCCAGTTTCCGGATAACCTGCACCTTGCGTATTTCCTCGTCTTTTCTCTGTTTTAGCGTCTGACGGGCGCCCCCAAGGGTCAATCCTTTCTCCTTTACAAGATGATACACTACTGCAATATCTTCTATGTCCTTCTTTGTATATTGACGCGATCCCCCGTCGGTTTTGCGCGGATTAATAATATCAAATTCAGTTTCCCAAAAACGAAGCAATGATTCATTCACGCCAAAGCAGGCGGCAACCTCTTTGATGGAATAGTATAAACGATCACTGTTTTCGAAATCAATCTTCATTTTTCAGTTCGGGATTACAAGTAAACAAGTTGTCGGTCAATTGCTTGCTGTTGACCGGGATTAATCCATTACCTGTCCGCGGTTGGCGGCTATCTGCAACATCCTGTCGTATTCTTCGGTAGACAAGTCTATAAAATAATACTTCGCGGGATTGTCGGGTACTCCTTTCACATGAACTTCGTAATGAAGGTGCGGCCCGGTGGATTTTCCGGTATTGCCTACCTCTCCGATTTGCTCGCCACGGACCACTCTCTGTCCCGAACGCACTTTATAATCGTTTAAATGCGCATACAAGGTCTGATAGCCATAACCGTGGTCAACTATGATACACTTGCCGTAATTTTGTTTTCGATCGGCATAAATGACAACGCCATCGCCTGTGGCATAGACCGGAGAGCCTGTATTGGAAGCGAAATCCATTCCTGCATGGAAACGGGCCGTACCGTCGATAGGGTCTATACGCGGGCCGTAACCTGACGCCACATGTTTAAGATATTTTGCGGGAACAGGCTGAATACCCGGTATATGTTTAAGACGATCTTTCTGGTTTTTGGCCATACTCAACACTTCGTCAAAAGAATTCGATTGAATATAGATCTGTTTTGAAAGATAATCGATCTTCTTTGTTGTCTGAATGATCAGTTCGGGGCTGGACAGTTCTGTCAGGTAATCATATTTGTCCGGAGCGCCTATCCCCGAAGTCCTGATAGACGCAGGTATGGGATCGGCATGGAAAATGACCCTGTACAGATTGTCGTCGCGCTGTTGGATGTCCCTCAGGACTTTCGACATCTCGTCCGCCCGTTTCGACAACACTTCGTATTGCGCGCGAATCAGTTGATTTTCTTTTTCCCGGGCTTCGGCCCAAGGCGTTCCAAAAAAACAGGCAAATGCGACCAATGCTCCTATTCCAACAATTATCCCCGATATCAAATGACGAAAAACAATGAAAACCCTATCCTTCATGCTTGGATAGATGCGTTCATATATGAGTGTTTGCGGATTGTAACGGTAGTATACTTTTCGCTTCATTTTCGGTACTCCCCTGATATTTTATTCGGAGAGTTCGACAAAAGTAAAGTTTTTGAACTATTTTTGCAAATCGTTTATATCTAATTTAATGTGCTAATAATAAATGCGCCGATATTGCCAATGAGGAAACTGAAAATAATAACTTGTAACCCGTTTACTCGTAACCCCTGACTAAAATGATGACTTCTAAAGAAATACGCGACTCTTTCAAATCTTTTTTTGCTTCCAAAGAACACCGGATAGTACCGTCGGCCCCGATGGTTATCAAAGACGATCCCACACTGATGTTTACAAACGCGGGCATGAACCCGTTCAAAGACATTATTCTGGGAAACGCGCCTGTCAAATACCCGCGCGTGGCAGATTCGCAGAAATGCCTTCGCGTAAGCGGCAAGCACAACGATCTGGAAGAAGTAGGACACGACACATACCACCACACCATGTTCGAAATGCTTGGAAACTGGTCGTTTGGCGACTATTTCAAAAAAGAGGCGATAGAATGGGCATGGGAATACCTGACAGAAGTGATCAGGCTGGATAAAAACCGTTTGTATGTAACCGTATTCGAAGGCAGTCCCGAAGAAGGCTTGTCGCGTGACGATGAAGCCGCGGGATACTGGAATAAATACCTCCCGGAAGACCGTATTATAAACGGCGCCAAAAAAGACAATTTTTGGGAAATGGGCGACACGGGACCTTGCGGCCCGTGTTCGGAAATACATATAGATATCCGCCCGAACAATGAACGCGCAAAAGTAGATGGATTGGCGCTGGTAAATAAAAGCCATCCGCATGTGATCGAGATATGGAATCTGGTATTCATGCAATTTAACAGGAAGGCAGACAGATCCCTGGAACCGCTTCCCGCAAAGGTAATAGATACAGGGATGGGATTTGAACGGCTTTGCATGGCCGCACAGGGCAAGACCTCCAACTATGACACGGATGTTTTCCAAACCACCATAAAAGCTATCGAAAAACTGACCGGAAACATTTACGGGCGGAATGAAAAGAAAGATATCGCCATGCGCGTCGTTGCCGATCATATCCGCACCATAGCATTCTCGATTACCGACGGCCAATTGCCATCGAATGCGAAAGCCGGATACGTGATCCGCCGCATACTCCGTCGAGCGGTACGCTATGGATATACTTTCCTCGACCGGCAAGAGGCATTTATGTATAAACTTGTTCCGGCCCTGATAGAAACAATGGGAACCGCTTATCCGGAGCTTGTCCGGCAACAGACGCTGATTGAAAAGGTGATCAGGGAAGAAGAAGACTCTTTCCTCCGCACCCTTGACACAGGTATCAAATTGCTGGACAAACAAATATCCGGGACAAGAACAAAGGGACGAAATGAACTGAACGGCGCGGACGCTTTTACGCTATATGATACTTATGGATTCCCGATCGACCTTACCGAACTTATCCTGCATGAAAACGGCATGACCGTTGACAATGAAGGTTTCAAAGCTGAAATGCAGAAACAAAAAGACCGCGCGCGCAATGCCGCGGCCGTAGAAACAGGAGATTGGGTGGTACTGAAAGAAGGCGACCCTGAATTTTTCGGATATGATTTCACCGAATGTGAAACGGAAATTCTACGCTACCGCAAAGTGAAGCAAAAAGGCCATGAGTTTTACCAGATAGCGCTCAGCCGTACGCCGTTCTATGCCGAAATGGGCGGACAGACAGGCGACAGCGGCTGGCTGATACACGATGATGAAATGATAGAGATCATAGACACAAAACGTGAAAACAACCTGGCTGTGCATTTCGCGAATAAATTGCCTCGAGATGTGACAGCTACATTCCTGGCACGCATCAACAGCAAAAATCGTACTGCCACCGAATGTAACCACACGGCGACTCACCTGTTGCACGAAGGCCTGCGCGAGATACTGGGCGGCCACGTGGAACAAAGAGGTTCGTACGTATCTCCCGATCTCTTGCGCTTCGACTTCTCCCATTTCCGGAAATTGACAAACGAAGAGATACGCAAGGTAGAACGGTTTGTGACGGCGAAAATCCGGGAAGATATTTCATGCGACGAGAAACGCCATGTGCCGCTTGCAGAAGCCAGGGCAATGGGCGCAATGGCTTTGTTTGGAGAAAAATACGGGGACGACGTACGTATAATCCGTTTTGGCGACTCGATGGAACTTTGCGGAGGAACGCACATCCCGTCTACAGGACGTATCGGCTCGTTTCGCGTCACAAGTGAAAGCTCCATTGCAGCCGGCGTCCGCCGTATCGAAGCTATTACGGCGGAAGTATGCGAAGATTACTTCTACACCCAACAGGATATCTTGTCGGAAATGCGTTCATTACTGAATAATACGCCGGATCTGACCCGGACTCTCCGTAAATTCATGGAAGAGAACGCCGACTTGAAAAAGCAGACGGAAGAGTATGAGAAAGAGAAAACGACACAGTTGAAAGAGCTGTTGATAAAAAAGAAACAGAGCATTAACGGCATGGATGTTTTTGTATTGGACGGCCCTGTACGCGCCGATGTGGTGAAAGACGTCGCTTTCCGGCTAAAAGGGCAATTCCCTCATAATTCCGCTTTTATCGGCGTCACAGACTCCGATAACAAGCCGTTGCTGACAGTGATGCTGAGCGAAAATCTTGTAAAAGACCGTGGCTTGAATGCCTCGCAGATAGTACGGGACGCGGCCAGACATATACAAGGCGGCGGCGGAGGCCAGCCTCATTTTGCTACCGCCGGCGGCAAAAATGCAGAAGGGCTTTCAAACGCATTGCATGAGATAATGGAAAAGATAAAGTAAATATAAAATGATATACAAATCCCTGATCTTGACAATCCCGTTATTGATGATCAGCCTGTCCGGCCTTATCGCGCAAAACGGGGTGACCGCGAAGCTTGTACCTGTAAATACAGATTCGAATAATGTAACCGGGCCTCGATTTCCGGGAGGGGAGAATGAATTATACGGATTTTTGGAAAATAATATCAGGTATCCTTATATTCTTGTCAAAATAGGAATGGAAGGAGATTTGGACCTCCGGTTTACTGTTGATAAAGAGGGTGCGGTTAGAAATGTAGAAATAACGAGGGGTTTTGATCCCGCCGCCGACGAAGAGGCGATCCGTGTTGTGCGGGCAATGCCGGAATGGATTCCCGCCAAAGAAAATGGAGAGCCGATAGATATGGAGCGGAAATTGACAATAAGTTTCAAGCCGGACGAGGATTTGATCAGGCGTGCAAAAGAACAGAGAGAAAAAGAAACCGGCGATAACTTTTACATCGGATATTCAGCAATAGAAGAAATTGATTTGCCGGCAGACAGTTTAAACAGTTCTTTAAATAATATTTACCGGGAAAATGCGGATGCGCAAACAGATACTCTTCTGAATAGAGCGCCTCGATTTCCCGGAGGACAGGATGCGTTGGACGCATATCTGAAAACCAATATAAGATATCCCAAACGGGCTATACAAATGGGAATAGAAGGCCGCGTCATATATAATATACTCGTTTCGGCTAAAGGTGAAATAACAAGGATCGCTTTATTTAAAGGTATATTCCGGGATTGCAATGAAGAAGCTTTTTATCTTGTCAAGAAAATGCCCAAATGGATTCCCGGACTGAAAGACGGCAAGCCGGCGGCAATGGAGGTCATGTTGCCGATTCCTTTTGTATTGCCCAAGTAGAAAGCGAATAAACAATCGAATTGAATTGAATTGAATTGAATTGAAAATCGGCTGAGCCAAAATCGACGAGGTCAAAATCGGCTGAGCCGGCTCTTTATTGACGAACGGAAGCCGGTAAATTCGCCGGCCAGGCGTCTCTTTTTATGTTCATTATTCGCTGGTTGTCTGTTGATAATTCAGGGCGACGGCTTATCTTTGCACGCAGAATGATTAGGGCGTAAAGGGCATGGGCAACGATTATTTTCATTTCAAGCAATTCAGTATATGGCAAGACAAATGCGCCATGAAAGTAGGGACAGACGGCGTACTTTTAGGCGCTTGGGCCGCTGACGGGGCTGTCTGCCGGCACATTTTGGACGTGGGTACAGGAACCGGATTGATAGCGCTCATGCTGGCGCAACGAAATCCCGGAGCGCTTGTTCAGGCAATAGACATAGACGAAAGCGCCTGCCTGCAGGCAAAGGCGAATGTTGAGGCTTCGCCTTTTGCCGCCCGCATCCGTGTCGCACATGCCGACTTCTCCGATTATGCCTCACAGACAGGCGCATGTTTTGACTTGGTCGTTTCCAACCCGCCTTACTTTGTGCAATCGCTGAAAAGTCCTGATTCCCGGAGGAGTTTAGCCCGGCATGACGGCAGCCTCTCTTTGGCGGAGCTGACAGGAAAAGGGAAGTCGCTCATAAGGCCTGAAGGACGCTTGGCGCTGATCCTGCCGGTAGAAAGGGAAAACGAACTTGAGGAGCTTGCTCGGTCAAACGGCTTGACAATCAGCCGGAAAACCTTTGTCGTCCCCATTCCGGAAGCTGTTCCCAAACGCCTGCTGGCCGAATTAAGGGCCGGACCTTCTGCCTGCGTCAGGGAAAACCTGCTTGTCGAAGAAGCCCGCCATCAATACTCGCTTGCTTACAAGGATCTGACAGCCGCTTTTTACCGGGAAGAACATTGGGCCGGACGGAACAAAAATACATGGATCAGCGAAAAAATCAGGGGATAAAATATTATATACCCGTAATTATATATACATTTGGGCGTTTTTCGCTTTTGGCGCATAAGGGGAGAGTTCAAATTCGTTCTGTTCGCGTATGAAAAAGGTCTTTGCTTTTGCCGTATACGAAGCGCGTTCCCGATACGCGGATATGCGAAAGTTTTTGAACGCTGTTTATCAAACACTTGAATAAACTCAACATTAAAAAATAATCTCGTATGAACAGACTGTTTATTGCTATGCTCTTTGTCTTTGCCGTATTGATCTCGTGTCAGACAGATGAACTGAAGACTGAAGATGTGCCGGAAGAACCGGGATATATATCCGGAGAGGAAATCGAACCGCTGTATCTGACGGCGGCAGAAAAATTTATCAGTCTGAAAACCAACGTATTTGCTTTCGATCTTTTGCGTACGGTATATCGAGACGAAGAAGAGGAGAAAAACATCCTCCTTTCCCCTCTGAGCGCAAGTTTGGCTTTGGCGATGCTCAACAATGGAGCCGCCGGACAGACGCAACAGGAGATTCAGCGGACGCTGGGCTACGACGATATTACACGCGAGGAAATGAACGGCTATTTCCAAAAGCTGATAACGGCGGCGCAGGAGGCTGATCCATACGTCACATTCAGAAGCGCCAACTCGATCTGGACAAGAAACGACTTCCCTGTATTGGAGGCTTTCAAAGAAGTCAACAAGAGTTATTACGGGGCGGAAATACGTAGCGTGGACTTCGGGGATCCGGAAACGCGGGATTTGATAAATGCCTGGTGTGCAGAGAAAACCAACGACAAAATAAAGGAAATATTGAAAGAGGTCAAACCAGGCGCTGTGATGTATCTGCTCAACGCCCTGTATTTCAAAAGCGCCTGGACCTGGCCTTTCGACAAGGAGGAAACACGCAACGAGCGGTTCTACAATTTTGATGGAACAAGTCCGCTCCTGCCAACAATGCAAATGCAAAAAAATCTCTCTTACGGAACAAACGAGAGCTACGACTTGCTGGAATTGCCCTACGGGAAGGGGCTATTCAGTATGATTCTGCTGCTTCCCAAGGGAGAAGTCACGCTTTCGTCTGTCATCGGGGGCTTGGATGCCGAGACATGGGAGCAAAATCTGTCGGGACTGTTTCCGGCTGATGTGGAGGTGAAATTGCCCCGCTTCAAAGTCGAATATGAAAGGCAAATGACTGATGATTTAAAAACTTTAGGTATGCCATCCGCCTTTGGTTCGGAAGCCGATTTTTCACTTATCCATCCGGGAATATGCGTGTCGGACGTCAAACAAAAAACCTTTGTCGAAGTGAACGAGGAAGGGACGGAAGCGGCCGCTGTTACCATAATCGATATGGAAATGACTGCGTTACCCGATCCCGAGGCGTATCGTTTTCACGTAAACCGCCCTTTCCTCTATTTTATCAAAGAAAAGAGCAGCGGCGTTATTTTCTTCGTCGGCGCGATGAAGAATCTACAGTGAAGAAACGGGTTGCACATGTACCTGTGTGTTTCCGGAACGAACTACTTTAACTTTTGTCCCTTTTTCGATAAAGCCGGATTCGGAAACGCCGTCGTAGAAGTTCATCGTCCATCCTCACCGTAATCAAGTTTTGTTTTCATGCAAACTCTACTATCAATTTCGGGTCGATATGCAATATCTTGTACATTTTCTTTGCAACGCGCATGGATATTGGTCGCTTCCCCCGCATTATTTGAGAAAGGGCCGGCTCGTTTAATTCAAGCATTTCAGCCAATTCTTTTTGCTTGATATTCCGGCGGTACATCTCGTCTTCAATGGTTTTTATCAAGGGGGATTTTTCTCTCGTTTTAAGACATTCAAACGGATAGTATTCGTTTTCATACCGGGCGCCCAATATGCCCAATCGTCCTATTTCACGGATATATTCATTGTCGGCGTCCGATTCCAGCATACCTTTCCGGGTGGCTTCTTTTACAAGCTCGTCCAGCCGGATACGAACAGCGTCGTACTGTTCCCTGGTTTCCACTTTTTTTAATGTTTGCAAGGCGCTTCGGGTTATTG
>JAISSD010000073.1 GCA_031273295.1 Prevotella sp. | reverse complement strand
CGCCAAAGTCCGGGATAATAAAAATCATGCAAGTTCCATATGTCAATTGAAAACAAAATTATTGTCATATGAATAAAGCAATAGCCGACAGTACAGGGCAACCGGTGACAGGCGCCTTTTTGCGTTTTTTTCCGGCAATGCCTGTCATCCTGTTCTCCTTGTTCTCCCTGTTGCCGGTGTTATTGCCGGCACAGGGTCTTCCGGCTTCGGTGACAAAGGTTGCAGGTATAAAAGGTACAGGAATAAAGTCTTCCGGTATCAGTCGCATTGATCCTCTTGCTCCCAAGGTGTTTTACTTTCCCTTCGGCAGTTCGGGTTTGCTTAGGGATTACGCCGATAACCGCAGGATGTTCGAGGCTTTGGATTCTTTGTTGCGAACGGAAGAGATCGTTTCGGCTATTGATAGCATACAGATTTTCGCCGGTTGTTCGCCTGCGGGTAGCGAGGGACACATTAGGAATGAAGAATTGGGAATGGAGAAATCAATGAGAAATAAAGATATAAAATCAAAAATGCGGATATGTAGAGACGTTGCGCGCCCTGTCTCCGATGAAAACCACGGAAAACAGCAGGACGTGTGTCACATCCCGCAGATTTTCGACAATTGTCATCAAAAAAATGGAAATTATTCGTCCGGGAATTATCCCGGCTTATATATTATTGTTTAATTATTAATTTATTAACTTAAAAAAAGAGAGTTATGATTACAAAAAGACGAAATTTCGTTTTCCGGTTTTTGCCGGGGTTGTTCTTGTCCGGGCTGCTTTTGCTTTCCGGTTGTTCGCAGGATGATGTTTCAAACGTTCCTGCCGGTTCTCGTGCTATTGGTTTCCGCGCTCAGGGCGGTATGTCTACTTTGAAGGCTACTACCGTCTCAAAGGAGAATATCCAGAGTTTTGTTGTCAACGCCCATTACAGTGCGAAAGCCTGGGATGCCGACAATTACCTGCTTCACGGTACTACCGTTTATCGTGGCGAAGGCAGTGCCAGTCCCTGGACTTATTCTCCCCAGGCTTACTTTCCCACCGAAACGGACGGTACTGTTGATTTCTTTGCCTACTCTCCTGCGGTCAGCGCTGGCGTAGACAAGGGACTCAAGGATGCGGAAGTAACGGCTGATTCGAACCAGAAGATCACTTACACTGTTCCTGTTCCGGTCGGTTCTGCCACATCCCAGGAGGATTTGCTGGTTGCTCACATAAACGTGGGGTCTGCCGGTTACAATTCTCCGGTCAGCTTGCAGTTCCATCATGCGCTGTCTCGCGTTCTGGTCGCCGCCAGTTCACATCTTAATGTTCCTGTCGTTATCAAAAAACTGACGTTAAAGAACCTGTACAGTAAGGGAGAGTTGAGTCTGGCTAATGTTCCCGAAGGCGAAAACTGGGGTTACACGCCTCCGGAAAACATTAGCGCGAGCAGCAACCCTAACACTGTTTACAAAAAGTGGAGCAATCCCGGTGTCAAAAAAGATTACACTTATGTGTTGCCTTCTTCGGGTGTTTCGGTAGCTAAATGGTCGTCCTCGTTGAAGCCGTCTGATTCTTACATTACCGGTCTAGACCAGGGGATGTTTGTTTTGCCCCAGACTACTGCGGGTACAGCTTTCGGCGATGATGACTATGACAGTGACGGGGAGTTTTATCTTGAGATTGAATATTCCCTTGATGGAGCTGCTACGGAAACTGGCGTGGTTCAGTTCAGGGATTCCAAAATCACGACTCCGGCAACAGGTTTTACCTTTGAAAGCGGACGCCAGTATGTCTTGACATTGAACATTGGTTCGACAGATCCGGGCGATGGCAGTGGCGTTCCCGATATCAGTGTTGGCGCTGAAATCATCATCGGTGATATAGAGACTTCCGGTTATGGCAAGGATGTCAACGTACCGTCAAAGGAATCTGATTTCTGGCCTGAGTTTGCCCAGTCTAACATCTACTACGATGCTGCCTCTGAAGTAGCAACATTGACATTCTCGGAGGAAGAGGATGGGAAGAGCCTTTACCAGGGTTTATACTTCAAGTACGGTAGTTTGATCGGTGTTTCTCCGACTACTAACAACGGTTCGTCTCTCCTCGGAAATACAGTTGCTTGCTTGTTTATCCCTGACCTTTCAACCGGTAAGTACAGCAAAGTAAAGTTTTCGGATATTGCCGGTTACAATGGTGGTGGTGATGCCGTGGATATCTTTAAAGTCGCTCTTGCGACGAACGGTTTTGATTGGAGTGACTTTGCCAACAATACCTTGTATGCTGCTATTCCTTACGTCGCTGACGGTGATGTTTTAACCAGCGGTTCCGGTCGTGACGAGAACGGTTTGACAGTTCATTCCGATGCTACTCTATATGCACAGTACAAAGGTGATATCTGTAAATTCATGTCCACTTATCCTTCCACCAGCGGTTTGTCAGGCGCTTGGAGACTGCCAACCTCTAACGAGTTCGGCCCGGACTCGGGCACCAGTTATTACACCAAAAGCGCAAACTGGGGTAGTGGTTTCTCCGAGGATGTGGACGGTGCAGACGCAGGGAATAACGGGTTTTATACTTTCAGCCGTGTTTTAACCGGCACCGACAGACCATCCTTTCCCATTTCCGGGAAACGCGCCAGCGACGGCTACCAAGGCGATGCTGGCGGCACCGGCTACTATTGGTCGTCGTCTTCCTACAGCAGCGACATAACGCGCGCGTATATCTTGGCACTCATCCCTGCCTATGCGATGCACAACACCTACCACACGCGGGCGAACGGTCTCAGTGTTCGGTGCGTCAGAGAATAGTAGCGACTTCGGCGCGTATTCTATTTATTTATTTCCTTCCCTTTTTAACAGGGAAGGAAATAGTGTCTGCCCGAAAACTAATAACGAACTGTTATGCAGATGTATACAGGAATAAATAAAGAAGAATAATTTCTGTTGGAATTTTAGAAGCATCTGCAAAATACGTACTTTGAAACCGTTGGTATTGTAAAGGTCGCTCGCGGAAGTCAAATCATTCAACGATTCGAAATATACGCGCAAAAGATTCGGGATAAAATTTCATCATGTAATATTTGTAAAATATATCTATATCAATTAGTTATATATTGATTTTTTTAAGAACAGGAGTTTCCGGGCAGACACGAAATAATACTTTGACAGGTGAATGTCACTGTCTGAACCTTGATTTACAGGATTAAATGATTTTCTTGATTGTGTCCGCAAATCTTTTAATCCTTGAATCCCGTAAATCACAGTTCAGACTTTTCTTGGTTCTTTGCGACAGGACAGCTTTACAATTGGCAATTGACGAAGCAAAAGCGAGTCAATTATGACAGCTTTTACATACTTTTCCACCTTTTTTTTACATTTTACTCTGTTATTTGATTATTTTAATAAATAATTGTTTACATTTGCGTTGTAAAAAATACATTTTATCCGGCTTTAATTGTTTCACAGACGGATAAAGGAAGGCAGGTTGAAGTTTGAAACCTGCTGAAAGAAAATCTTCGACAACTCACGCGGTAATGAAAACAAGTAGACAAATAGCGCTATCGAATCCAATTTTAAATTGCATTTTTCTTCCTGTAAATTTGGAAGTTAGCTGTCTTTTGTTAGAGAGAGAGAGAGAGAGAGAGAGAGAGAGAGAGAGAGAGAGAGAGAGAGAGAGACATAATATATATAAAAATAAATTTAAAACAAAGAGATCGTATCTTTTTTTAGATAAAGGGTTATTATCCATTTAATGGGTAATAACCTTTTTTTTGTTATTGATCACAGATTACGCGATACTTTAAACCCTAAATATTAATGTAATAATTGACGCTTATGAAAAAATTGACAATCATTATCCTTTTTCTCTTTTTGGGCATCGGCCTGGCTTTTGCTCAAACGCGGAGTATCAGCGGGATTGTAGTTGATGAGGCAGGCGCCCCCCTTACCGGAGTAGCGGTTTCTGTGAAGGGATCAGTCATCGGAACCATAACCGGTGCGGACGGTAAGTTTACGCTCTCTGTCCCGCAAAATGTAAAAAACTTGACATTTAGTTTTATTGGCTATGAAACACGGGAAGTTGCTCCGACCGCAGGGATGAAGGTATTGATGAAATCGACTGAAAATCAACTCGAAGAAGTTGTGGTGACAGGTATAACCCGTACCGACAAACGCTTGTTTACAGGAGCGACCGACCGTTTGAGCGCCGACAAGATGATGTTAAGCGGCGTAGCCGACATCAGCCGTTCGCTGGAAGGCCGTTCGGCAGGCGTTTCGGTGCAAAATGTTTCGGGTACATTCGGCGCGGCGCCTAAAATCAGAGTGCGCGGGGCCACTTCCATATATGGTAATTCCAAGCCGTTATGGGTTGTGGATGGCGTTATAATGGATGATATAGTGGATGTAAGCGCTGATAATTTATCTTCGGGAGATGCTGTCACGCTGATCAGTTCCGCTATTGCCGGATTGAATGCCGACGACATTGAATCTTTCCAGATATTGAAAGACGGATCGGCCACATCCATATATGGAGCGCGCGCCATGTCGGGCGTGATCGTTGTCACAACCAAAAAGGGTCGTCCCGGTATAAGTAAAATTTCGTATACCGGCGAGTTTACCACCCGTTTGGTTCCGGATTACAACAATTTTAACATTATGAATTCGCAGGAACAGATGGGCGTTTACAAGGAATTGAGAGACAAAGGCTGGCTTAATATGGCCGATATAGCCCGCAAATCCGAAAGCGGCGTATATGGAAAAATGTACCAGTTGATCAATACTTATGACGAGGCGACGGGTCTGCCGCTTCTGCGAAACACCGAGGAAGCAAGGAACGCTTATTTGCGTTCCGCTGAAATGAGGAATACCGACTGGTTCGACATTCTGTTTTCGCAGGGGATCTCGCAGAACCACTCCGTGAGTATGACTACCGGTACGGACAAGTCATCCATGTATGTTTCGTTGAGCGCCATGAACGATCCCGGATGGTACATAAAAAGTAAAACGCAACGGTATACGGCCAATCTGAATGCGACGCAGAATATATCCAACACCGTGTCGGCAAACATGATAGCTAACGCCTCGTATCGTAAACAGGAAGCTCCCGGTACATTGGGTCAAAGCGTGGATGTGGTAAACGGAGCCGTTAAACGCGATTTCGATATCAATCCGTACAGCTATGCGTTAAACTCGTCGCGGGCATTGGATCCGAATGCCTATTATACAAGTAACTATGCGCCGTTCAATATTTTGAAAGAATTGGACAACAACAACATAGACCTCAACGTTGTCGACCTGAAGTTTCAGGGTGAATTGAAGTGGAAGATATTGCCGGAACTGGAAGTTTCGGCTTTGGGCGCATTAAAATACAAAACAACGTCACAGGAACACCGTATCAAGGATAATTCCAATCAGGCTATGGCTTATCGCGCAATGGACGACGCCACAATAATGGACAGAAATCCGTTCCTGTATACCGATCCGGATTTTCCTTACGCCTTGCCGATTACCGTTTTGCCGCAGGGCGGTATCTACCAGCGTACCGATTACAAGATGCTGGCATACGATTTTCGGGCCAGCGTCTTTTATAACAAAATGTTCGATCAGAAACATATTGTAAATTTCACCGGCGGTATGGAGGTTAATTCGGTCGATCGCCAGCAGTCGTTCTTTAATGGTTGGGGACTTCAGTACGAGATGGGTGAAATTCCGTTCTATGTTTACCAGTATTTTAAAAAGGCCATAGAAGGGAACACGGATTATTATTCCATGGAAACCACACGAAACCGTTCGGCGGCGTATTTCGCTAACGCCACTTACTCGTATGCCGGAAAATACATTGTTTCGGGCACTTACCGGTACGAAGGTTCGAACCGGCTGGGTAAATCCAGAAATTCGCGATGGTTGCCTACATGGAACATCTCCGGCGCCTGGAACGCTCACGAAGAATCGTTTTTTGAAAAACTTCAACCGGCGCTGTCGCATCTTACGCTGAAAACCTCTTATAGCCTGACAGCTGAAAATCCTCCGGGAAGCGTGACAAATTCGTTGCCGATATACCAGAGTTACAAACCGTTTCGTCCCTCGACAGACGTTGTTGAAAGCGGCCTGTTTATCAGTAATATTGAAAACAGCGAACTGACGTACGAGAAGAAACACGAATTCAACATCGGCGCCGACGTCGGCTTTTTGGACAACAGGATCAATGTGGCGGCTGACTGGTATACCCGAAACAACTATGACTTGATTGGCATAATTAATACGCAAGGCATAGGCGGGGGCGCAAACGACGGTATTTACAAGATGGCAAATATAGCAACCATGAGATCGAAAGGTATAGAACTTTCAATTTCCACAAAGAATATCAAGACAAAAGATTTCTCATGGAATACCGATCTCGTGTTTTCTCATAACAAGACGGAAGTAACAGAATTGGAGGCCAATACCCGTATTATTGACCTTGTGTCGGGCAACGGCTTCGCGATGCAGGGTTACCCGAACAGGGGAATATTCTCGTTCCGTTTCAACGGATTGAACGAAAGCGGTATACCGACGATCGTCGATTCGAAAGGGAACAACATTGATCCGGAAGATATCGATTTTCAAAAGACCGACAATGTATTGGATATAATAAAATACGAGGGATCGTCCGAACCGACTGTTAATGGCGGGTTTGGCAATATCTTCCATTACGGGAATTTTCATTTGAATGTATTCCTCACGTATGCCTTTGGAAACAAAATACGTCTCGATCCCGTATTTAAAACCGCATATACGGATCTAACGTCCATGCCGAAAGAGTTCGCGAACCGCTGGACGCTGCCGGGCGACGAAAAGATCACTTCCATACCTGTTATATTGAGCGTAAGGGAAGAACACTCGAATACTTATTACAGCTATCTGTATAACGCTTTCAATTATTCGGATGCGCGCGTAGTTGACGGAGGGTTTATACGGATGAAAGAAATATCCCTGTCGTACGACTTGCCGAAACGCTGGATTGGAAAAATATGCGAAAGCGCTTCCTTGAAATTGCAGGGGACAAACCTGTTTCTGATTTACGCGGATTCCAGACTTAACGGACAAGATCCCGAGTTCTTCCGGTCAGGCGGCGTTTCCGCTCCCGTACCTAAACAATATACGCTGACAGTAAGAATAGGATTCTAACTTAATACTAAAAAATTATATGAATATGAGATACTTATATATATTGTTACTTGCCATGTTAACAGGATCGTCCTTTATTTCGTGCGACGATTTTCTGGACGAGGCTCCCGACAACCGCACCGATATAGATACGCAGGAAAAAGCGCGGCAGTTGCTTGTTTCCGCATATCCCAACACAAGTTATTATTTTTTGACCGAGATGATGTCGGACAATGCGGATCAAAGCGCCGGAGTGGGGTGGGCCAGCGAGCCGATTCAAAAACAGATGTATGAATGGGGCGATATCATCGATATAAGTTATGACAGCCCGCATCTTCTTTGGGAGTCGTTTTATAGAGCTGTAGCGTCTGCCAACGCCGCGTTGGAAGCTATCGGGAAACTGGA
This sequence comes from Prevotella sp., assembly GCA_031273295.1. Lineage (GTDB taxonomy): Bacteria > Bacteroidota > Bacteroidia > Bacteroidales > Dysgonomonadaceae > Dysgonomonas. The sequence continues at coordinate 15,341 of JAISSD010000073.1, read as the reverse complement.
ATCGTCCAAAACGGCCAACGCTCAGAAAGCCGAGGCTCTATTGTGCCGCGCCTATAGCGAATTTGTCCTGGTAAACCTGTTTTCAAATCCGTATGGCAACACCGCCGACACAGACATGGGCGTGCCTTATCCTTTAGCGCCGGAAACGACAGTCAGGCCGCAATACGACAGACTTACGGTAGCTAAAGTGTATGAACTGATCAACAAGGATATAGAGGAGGCTCTGCCTATAGTCGACGACACTTCCTATCCTTACGCGCCCAAGTATCACTTCAACAGGGCGGCCGCTTATGCTTTCGCTACCCGGTTCAATCTCTATTATCGCAAATACGACAAAGTGATAGAATATGCGAATGAAGTATTGGGCAACAGTCCTGCCTCCAGACTCCGGAACTGGGCGGAAGGCGGCGCATTGTCTAAAAACGCCAATATCCAGCCCGAATGGTTTATAAGTCCTGACAACGGGGCTAGCCTGTTGGTTTTAAGCGCCAACAGTCTATGGAGCTTTATACATGGACCTCATACGGCAGGTACCAGGTACGGACACAACAGAAACCTGAGTGAAACGGAAACCGTGGCCTCGCCTACGCCTTGGGGGGCGATGTCGTCTATTTTCAGGTACGGAACTTTCTGGAACGATGCGGTGAACCACATAATAGTCCGCAAAATAGGCGGATATTTTGAATATAGCGACCCTGTAGCCGGTATTGGCGAACCTTATATCATGCAAACTGTGTTTACGACGGACGAAACGATTTTGTGCCGCGCCGAGGCTTACATACTCTCGCAACAGCACGGAAAAGCGGTGGATGACATGAATACTTTCATGCAAAAATTCACAACCGGCCCTGTGGTTGGTCTGCAATCGATAGTTGATTTCTATAAAAACACGGCATATTATACATCGACAGCGCCTACCGTGAAGAAAAAACTGAATCCGGATTTCGCAGTGACGGAAGGGAGCGATGAAGAAAACCTCATACATTGTGTGTTGCACCTTTGTCGTATGCTTACGGTGCATGAAGGCCTGCGTTGGTTCGACGTACGCCGTTACGGTATAGAAATTACCCGGCGCACAGTGGGAAACAACACTTTCACGGAGACGGACGTGTTGAGAAAAGATGATTTGCGCCGTACTGTACAAATACCGGCAGCCGTTATCGCAGCCGGATTATCCGGGAATCCCAGATAATATACAAGACGGGCAAGAATATAAGACTAAAAGATATCGATTATGAAAACGGGTATGAATAGCTTGAATGACAAGTTGCAGGTTATAAAATGTATTTAAACTTTTAACTTCCAGACATCCGGTTATTTTATGCAGGTTTCCATACATCCGTTAAAAACAAAATTATCGTATGAAACGGGCATGCAGAATTTGCTCAAAGAGCATGAACATGTTGCGAGTTCCATGCGACCTTTAAAAACAAATTATGTACACATGAAAAAAATAATATTCATATTTTGTATTGCCGCCGCCGGATTCCTTGTGTCGTGCGAAAAAGACGCCGGCTTGAATCCGAACAGTATTTTCGATACTGATCCGCCTGCCAGGAATGCTTTTGACAACTGGTTGATAGCAAATTACGTCAATCCGTATAATGTGGAATTCAAATACCGCCTGGAAGACATTGAATCTTCTCTGTCCCATACGCTGGCTCCCGCCGACTATGACAAGTCGATAGCGATGGCCAAGCTGATCAAATATTTGTGGTTCGAAGCTTACGACGAGGCAAGGGGTATCTTTTTTACGCGCCAATATGCGCCGCGCATGCTTCATCTGGTAGGTTCGGGAGCCTATAATTCCGAAGGCACGATGATTCTGGGCACCGCTGAAGGAGGATTGAAAGTCACATTGTATCTGGTTAATGAACTTGATCCTGAAGATCCGAATATTGATTTTCTCAATTACTATTATTTCAAAACGATGCATCACGAGTTTGGGCATATTCTGCATCAGACAATCCATTACGATCCGAATTTCAAGTTAATATCCGAAGCCGATTACGTGTCGGGCGACTGGTACCAGCAAAGCGAGTCCACAGCCTATTCCAAAGGATTTGTTTCGCCTTACGCCATGAGCCAGCCGGACGAAGACTTTGTGGAAACTTACGCGGTATATTTGACAAGTACGCCCGCAGCATGGAATTCAATACTGGCGGCGGCCGGGGGTACGGGCAGGTCTGTTATAGAAAAAAAATTCGAGATACTGAAAGACTATTTGAGCAAAGCCTGGAATATAGATATTGAAGATTTGAGAGACGTTATCCAAAGACGTTCGCAAGAGATATTTTTACTGGATCTGCAAAACTTAAATTAATTGATATATGAAAAAATTAATATATACGTCGTTTGTGTTTTTTGCGCTTGTTTTGTTCTCGTCCTGCTCGGAAGACGAAGAGAATCTGTTCAGCGCCTCTTCCGCCGACAGGATAGCGGCTTCGATGAAAGAAACAGGTGAAATACTGGCTAAAGCTCCGAACGGCTGGCTGGTGCAATACTATGCAGGAGTTGATGACGAGAAAGTAGGCGGGATCAACTATATCTTTGATTTTAATGAAGACGGGTGGGTCGACGTTATTTCCGAGCTTGATCCGGACAATACCTACCGTTCGTTGTACCGCCTGATCTCCGATCAGGGACCGGTACTCACGTTTGACACCTACAATCCTGTTTTCCATACGATGTCCGAACCAAAAGGAAGCGGGAGTATATACGGATACATGGGCGATTACGAATTTGTTGTGACAAGCGCGTCAGAGACTGAAATAACCCTTGCGGGAAAGAAATACGGGAATATCGCCGTGATGAAGCCTTTCGCGCCGGATAGCGACAAGAAAGAGTACCTGAACACTGTGCTGGCCGTTTCCGAAGATGCGTTGATGTACTCGGTGCTGGAATTGTATAAAGACAACAGGAAAATCGGTTACGGAAAATATTCGGGATCTTACGACGCCTATACATTCAAATATGAAAAAGCGGCGAACGATAGCGTCGAGGTTACATTCTTCGCGGCTTACAACCCGAATGGCATCACATTATACGAGCCTGTGGATATAAATGGCGCCGTAGTTTCGGAATTTGTCTGGGATGCAGGCAACCATAAATACACAGGTGCAGGGAACGCTTCCAATATAGTGATACAGGGCGATGTGCCGGAAGGATATCTGGTCTATGACGATATACCGGGTAATTACACCGCTACTTTTACAGGCTATTCGAATTTACCGTTTACAAAAACCGTTAATTTGGCCGTCGACGTTACGGGAAAATCCTACAAACTCACAGGATTGAGCGCCGTTTTCGATTACACGCTGGAATATAGCCGTTCTTCGGGTTCCGTTATTTTCAGGCCACAGGCGCTGGTATCGCCATACACAGGCTACACGGCCAGCCTGTATCCATGGGCAGGCGGAGGATCCTTGTATGTGACGCTGACTGCGGGCGATTATACGGGAGTGAATGATGTGAGCGGCGCTACTACTGCAATTACATTTGTCCCTGACGGTTCAATATCTGCGGCAGTTGGCCTGATAGTGATCCTTACGGATAGCGCCGGAGATTTTTATCTGTATGATTACGATCATTGCTACAGAAATTTGGTATTAACAAAGCAATAACAATTAAAATTACTGTCGTATGAAAACAAAAATAGGAAATATATTAGTGTTGTTTGCCTTGATCCTGTTATGTCCGGGATGCGGCGACGATACGGAAAGTCCGGTGGCGATGGTCGTATTGAAAGCCGATACTTCGTTTGGATCGGCGGGCGGTTCGGGAAACATTGAATTATCCGAAAAACCGGAAAAAGCGATCGTGACTGTCGGGAGTGAATGGTGCTCGGTGAGTATAAATAACGCTTCTGTGGGCGTCACTGTCGAAAAAAATGTTTATATGAGCGGAAGAACAGCGCTGATATCCCTGTCGTATCCCGGCACGGAAGATATTTTGATCCCTGTTTCACAGGCGGGCGGTTCTATTGTACCCGTGTTTGCCGAAAGCTGGGAACTGTTTGATGGAACGGCGTCATGGCTTTCCGACACGAGCGGATGGAGTATAGTAAAGAATGATGTTTCTTCTCTGACATGGGAAATCGCCGAAGAAATACCGGGTTTTTGGGGCGGCGCGTATGCCACCAACGGAGATTATCTGGCCTTAATAGGTTTTGACTACGACGACGGCATTTTACCGCAGGATCAGATGCTTGTATCGCCGGCATTTACGGTAGAAGACAACAATGTATTTTCATTTGATTGCGGGTATGCTCCTGTCTGGATGTATCTTGGCGACTATTTTTATTTTGATGATCCCTTGTTTACCCTGAAAGTGAAAATTTCGGATAACAACGGTCAGACCTGGACGGAATTGTTTGACGCAGCCGAAAACAATGAAGGAAAATACAATGAGGACAATATCTATGATTATTTGGATCCGATGTGGGAAAAAGTAACTGTCGACTTATCCGCATATGCCGGTAAAGAGGTCAAAGTAGCATTCCATTCTATTGGTCGTGTTCCCGATTATATAGGCGTCGACAATATATCAGTGGGCGTGACTAAAGAATCTGCCAACCCTCCGGTTAAAAGCGCCGGACAAAAAACAGGGTTGGGCAAATCTTTTTCAGGCAAAAAAGTCGGGGTTTCTTTTACCGGAAAAGGGAAAAAGTTGCCGGTCAAAGAGTTTTTTTAAGACAGCATGGGCTTCACCTTCGCCGATAGCTACACGGCTAAATTTGCGCACTACAGCTTGATGGTGAAGAAATAGACTGAAGAGGAGTCCGGATGCGCTCCTTCAATATCGCATCCATCATACATACACACTCTATTTTAATGCAGCGATGCATCAACAAGGAAAGAGGCCGAATGCGGTCTCTTTCTTTGTTAACCGGCGGCGTTTCAAAAAATATGTGATCCAAGGAGAACGGCTTGCCAAGGCAGGCTACTTGCCCCAAAAATCCAGGTATTTTTTTGCCACCGTCACATAATCGTGGTTTTTCTCCACGAATAAACGGCTTTTTTTGGAAATTCCGGGTATATCCTTTTTGTTCAGTACGAGCCATTCCAGTTTTTCGAACACATCGTCTTCGTGCGGATGTACGTTTACAATCGGCTGATTGGATGTGTCGCCATACAAATCATAGATATAAGGTTCGCCTCCGCCTACTACCACTTTTCCCTGCGCCATTGCCAGTAACGCGTTCATGGCAGGCGTATGCGAATATAACTGGTCGAGCGCCACATGCGCTTGCGACGTCAGTTGCCGGTATACGTCATAGCTGACAGATTCTGCACGTGTAACGGTTACTTTATCCGGATATTTGTTTTTTATTCTTGTCAGCGCTTTTTCCATCACATCCGTACCTTTAAATTTCTCGCGGGCTTTATTGATCCCTATAAAAAAGTTTACCTTTTCAGGCTCTTCGGATATTGGCTGAAATTCTATTTCCGCAGTGTTTACCGGCAGAGGAATGTATCTCAGCTTGTTGGAAAAGAAAGGTTCGTATGATTTGTAATATTCATACAGGCAAGCCGCAATGCCATCGGCAGACTGCGCCAGTTTGCGGTTAAACGCTTCAAGGGGCGTACTTATCCATTTGTCTATAAACCGTTGGTTGAAGTCCGCATTGATAGCTTTACCGTCTACAAAAAACTCGGAGTAGTCGAATATCCTGTTCCCCAGACAGGCGCTTACCCAATACGAATCATCGCCAAAGGCCCCCATAAAGACCTTCCTGTTATTCTTTTTCAGTTCTTTGTAGAAGTAGCTGTTTACCCTTACATTTTGGGTGGTAAAGCACGGATTTATTAACTGTACTACATCGTAGCCTTTAAATTTCTTGAATTTACCGAAGGCCGATATCAGGCTGGTAAATGTATCCAATACTCCTGAACTTTTACGGCTCAAATCCACATCCCGCGGATAATTCTTGAACCCGTCGCCGTCCGAAGCCGTCAATACTTCGTGGCCCAATGAACGTAAACCTTCCGCCAGTGTCAGATGCGCGCGGCTATATTCGCCTATTAAAAGAATTTTCATCTGTTTAAATTTTGTAAGTTGTTGAAATTCAATCATACCCTTGTGTGTCAAAAATTGCTTTTGTCATGGATGTTTCATGTGATAATAATTTTTTTTCAATTGACATATAAAACTTGCATGATTTTTATTGTCACGTACTTTGGCGATTTGACAAAAATCATGCTTCGTTTCATATAGTTTTGTATTATGTCTGTATACAAAGGTAGGTATTCGGGGGTGAACCGAAAAGCAATCCATTTGCCAACCCCGTATTTTTCACATAATTTTGAATATTTAAAAGAAGACGCAACTGCTCGGGCGACAAAACGGATTGATTTACAAATAATCTGCAACAAAAGGGACGCATCCTGCAGGATAGGGGAGCAATGATGAATGTTACGTTCTACCGAGCGATGCATCCCTATGGATAGAACTCGCAAAATCCAATCATCCCGGCATATCCTGTTATGAACTGTTTGTTTCTCAGGTCTGAAACAGATCTTTGAACCAATACTTCGCCGCCCATATTTTTCGGTAAAGTTTTCTCAATCTGAAACGGTGCCTGTAATGGTATTTGCTCGTATAATATTTATCGCGGCGCGCCTGTATGGGATAGTTATCCAATAGAGACCAGTCGCGCTGGAAGATCTCGTTTGTAGAAAATTCTGCTATTCCGTATTTTTTTCCCAGAATAGAATATATACTCTGGTCGTGCCTGTTTTCCTTGAAGCCGGGCAGATTCGATACGCGCGAAGGAGAGTCGGTAGCCAGACTGTAATCGTCAAGGTATGCCCGGTACCAGTCTTTCACGAACTGTATTACCGGAGGGCTTTTCTTGAAAAATATGATTCCGGATTCGAACTGGGGAGTATGCGTATATGCCTTGTCCTCATACACATTGTAGTAAGCAAACACATCGCCTTTTGTCCATTCGTATTCATAATACAGGGTCTCTGGCATTCCGTTACAGCTCGTTTCCCGGCTCTTGACCCCAAGTATGCCTGTAGGAGCTTTCTCCGCCATATCGTAATACTCCAACAATCGTTCACGCCCTTTCGGATTAAAGTAACAGCCAATATCCGAATAAAGAAGCATATCGCCGTCCTGCATTCCCTCCAGTATTCCAAGGATGAAATACGGTTTCCAGCACCAGTATCCGAATCCCCGTGAATAGGGAATCAGGTATCTGCCCCATTGTTTGTAAAAGTCTTTGTCCAGATCTTTTTCGCAGACAGTATATATATCGTCGAATATATCCATACTTTCGGCCATTTTCCTGAAACGGGGAAAACCTTTCGTCAAATAATGGCTGCCGAATGTGCAGACTGCTCTCTTCATTGATAGTTGTGTTGTAATACAATACAAAAATAGGGTATTTATTTGACAAATACCCTGTTTTTGCATATTCCGGTTACTTCAAACTATCGTATCTTTTTTCCGGTAATTTACCCGGCAGATCCCAAAGAACCGGAGGAAAGTCCGAATCCTGATTCAAGGATTTAAAAATGAATGGATGCCAATCATGAAAATCATTTCAATCGCTTATACCGTGCCGGACACGGTATAAATTATTTACGCAAATAATGAGATCTTCACTTTTTATTTATCCTTCCGCCTGAGATTCTTCATTGTTTTACCGGTATAAGCCTCACCTCTTGAAACAAGATACTCGAACATAACCCTGTCATCCACAATATGAACATGAAATATAAAAAACGCCCGGTAATCGCCAATACGAATGCGATAAACATAATCGTGATCCACTAACTTTTTACAGTTGGCAATTTCATTGATAAAACGTGCATCTATTACTTCCTGAATGACTGTTTTCACAGATAAAAGCATTTTCCCGGAGAGTTTCCTGACACTTTTCTCGAAATCCCTGGAATACTCAACTTTCATGCCTTGTCACTTATTCCCAACCAGTCTTCAAATTCTTGTTTTTCCTGTGGATTCAATATTACTTTTCCTTCCGGCCTTGTTTCGGAAAGATAAGCGTATAATGTCGAATCATCCGCCTCAATATCCACAAACAGTTCATCTGCCGTGATAACTCTTTGTAAGTTACTGCTTTCGAGTTTTTTTACTTTTACGAGTTCAAAAATATCCTTGGTCCTTTTTTGGGTTATAATAACTCTTTCCCTTTTGGCCAATTCAAGATATTTCTTCTGGTTCTTCCTGAAATCGGAACAACTAACTAAATTGATATCCATGATCCTGATGTTTTTTACAAAGATAGTAAATTGTACAATTACAGGAAAGTAAAAATACACAACTATACTTCACGCGGCATACTTTTGTGCATAAATATTATATATACGAAATTCATATGCTCATGCGTTTTTTACCATGTACCATCCATGTACAAAACCATGCCGTGCACGGTATATATGCTTTATTTTCAATGAAGTAATGAGGTTAGGGGCTATATGATTCTATTGCTCTACCGAGGTTGTTTTGTTTTGTTTATTGGAATTAGGTAAAAATGAGGTTTTTTATCATAGGGTGCATTTGGCTCTGCCGATTTTGACTGCGTCGATTTTTAATTCAATTCAAATTGTCGTTTTAACACAAAGGGCACAAAGTGTAACACAAAGGACACAAAGAATTTCCTTGAAAATCAGGAAGAACGTCACGCCGCAAAATGGTAAAAAACCTCGTTTCCAGCTGATTTCCTTGACAAAACAACTTCTGCAAAGGAACATCTTATTTGTATCATGGCGGATTTTGGAGTACAAAGACCTCATTTTTACCTAATTTTTTTTAACAAAACAACCTCAGTAGAGAGCAAACGAGTTACCCCAAACGCAAAAACCTCATTACCTCATTGATTTTCAACTCTTTTCCTGTTAATTATTTGCCGATAAATTTGAAGAGCTTTTCGTATTCTTGCGCATGTATTTCTTTTGCGGCGTGGCGTTCTTTCTGATTTTTAATGAAGTAATGAGTCCCCTATCATTTTCATGCAGCACGCATAATAGTAACACGGGGAGTGCGGTATTTCAATTGAGCAGCTTGAGGGGGGATGTTACATAAGAGGTTAAAAACAATGTTCGCCCGTTTTTTTTAATCCTGTAGCAGAGGTTGTTTTGTTGGAAAAATCAGGTGGAAACGAGTTTTTTTACCATATACCATCCATGTACAAAAGCAGGGCGGGTATATTGCATTTCATAGTTTGAAAACCAAAACCTTGTTTTTCGCAGATTTGCAGCAAGAACCTCAGGCAGTACCCCGAGTAACCCTTTGTTTGGAACCCCCGGAGCCAAATATACATAGAACAGGGGCAGTATCAGGCAACCTGTCTGCCCGCGTTCTTTCGGATTTGACTGCCGGTTTTCCATTGACATGCAGATCTTGCAAACTGCCTGCGGCGATATGACAACCGCAGGCAGTCTGTTTCTCATTCGATCACTCTGTTTTTATGTCCGGCGCTTTTTGGAGGTTCTGTTGCAAATTCACATAATAATGCGGAGATAGAATGCTGATTCCGGCTTCTTTAAATCTATCCTGTATGTTTTGCCGCAGATCGCTGCCTATTTTTATCAATCTATCGGCGTCATTAATATAGGCGTTGATTTGATAAACCATATTCGAATCTCCAAAACTCTGTTCCAGAACAAAAGGATGCGGTTCGGGCATCACGCCGTCTGTCGCTTCGGCGGCGTCAATCAATAATTGGTGAACTTGCCTCCAGGGGGTATCGTATCCGCAGGCAATATCCATGTGAAGGATCAATCCCTTTGTCCGTGCCGATTCGCTCAGATTGGTGATTTGCGAATTCATGATCGTATTGTTGGGAATCGTGACAATCTCGTTTTTCAAAGTCAGGATCCGGGTAACAATCGGCGTTTTTTCAATGACATTCCCGATTATATCGTTGAATTTTATGCGGTCTTTGAGTTTAAAAGGCCGCATATACGTGATGATCATACCGGCGACTAAATTCCCGATAGCCGAACTGGAACCGAATGAAACAATCAATCCGATAAAAACAGAAATTCCTTGAAATATATGCGATTGTGCATTAGGCAAATAGGGGTAAATTATCACAATCATGAAAGCATACAGCAAAAACCGGACGAGGTTGTAAGTGGGTTTGGCCCAATCGGGATAAAAGCCGGTGATCTTCAGTCGTTCGTTGGCTATTTCATTGGCCAGGTAACCGATACCTTTCACTACATAGCGGATGATCAGCCAGATTATAATAATGGTAAATACGTTGGGGATATACTTGACAATACTGATCCCTATTTTCTTCAAAGGATTCAGAATATAGGAAAAGAGCTGCATCGCCAATGTTTCGGTTTGCGGGAAAATACTGAAAATGATCAGTATGGAAAAAATTAACTGAATAAATATGAATACGTAACGAAAAATATTCAACAATAAAAATAACAGTTTTTCCTGTTTTTCAGTACTTAAAAATTCATAGTTCTTGATGAAAACGGGTTTAATATAACGGTTTTTTATGTTATCTATTTTGGTTTTTAATTTCCGGTAAAAATGATTGGTAAAGCGTATTAAAACGTACTGTATCAGAATGACCAGAATGAGATACAGAATGTTTTTAATCAATTGGGAAAGACCGTATTTTTGCTTTACTGTTTCCAGTGCGGCTATGATTTTCGAACGGTACTGCCCGGCTAATTCTCCGCGGGAAATATTCATCCAAACCGCATCTTTGTCGGTAACGGAAATGATCACTTTTCCATTGTAAACGACGTCGGTAAAAGTGTCTTCGGCAAGCAGGGAAACGGAGTCCGGTTTCAGTTCGTATTCTTTTCCTAGCCGGTTGATTATTTCTTCGGCTTGCGTCACTCGCCCGGCTGGAGAAAGTCCGCCTTTATTGGTATAAACATAAAACAAGGTATCGCCCTCTATCACAAGCGGAATGCCAACGGTTACGCTTCGCAGGGAATCGATCAGGATTTTTTGTTCGGCCAACTTCAGGGAATCGGTCGCATAGTTGGCCAGTTTCAATTGCTCTATTTCCATGCGGAGATTCATTTCGTTGAGTTTGCTTTCTTTCAATTGTTCCTGCCAGTTCAAGAAGGCGGAATCGGACGAAGACGCAAGATTTAAAGAATCGGAAGATTTTGATCCATGATCAACAAGCAGAGAATCTTTGACGTCTCTCTGTCCTTGGGCAAATAAAGCCGGAGCGGCAGAAAAGAGAAAAAAAAGGAGAACGGAGAAAAGAGAACGGAGAATGGAACCGCCAATTGCGGATTGCCTGTCATTGCAGGCTTGACGCGCAATCTTCTTTTTAGTTTCGTAGTTTGAAATATATACTTGTTTCATTTTAAAAAAATAAATAATTAACGAGAGTACAAAAATACAATAATTTAGTTAGTCAAGCCTTAAAGATCAGTTATTTCATGCGTATATAATTTATTTTTGCCATGTACCTTCCATGCGCAAAACCATGCCGTGCACGGTATATTTCGTGTTATGCCGGATCACGATAACCGACGGTCGCAGGAATGAAATGCATGTAAAACGGCTGACGTACCTGAACTACACAAACAAATACAAACTGAAAGCCATTAACAACATGCCGGCGACTAATCCCATAATGGAAATATGGTGCTTTCCATACTTTTCTGCACTGGGCAGTAACTCGTCGAGCGAGATAAACACCATAATGCCCGATACGGCGGCAAGAATGATCCCGTTCATCACCGGAGTCCAGAACTGCATCAGGAAAAAATATGCAATCAGCGCGCCGAAGGGTTCGGCTAATCCGGAGGCGAATGATAACCAGAAAGCTTTCTTTCGGTTGTTTGTAGCGTGATAGACGGGCACGGCAACGGCAATGCCCTCGGGGATATTGTGTATGGCGATGGCGATGGTTATGGGTATGGCGACGTCAAGCGAACCTAGCGCGGATGTGAATGTAGCAATACCTTCGGGGAAATTGTGTATGGCGATAGAGAGCGCAATCACAATTCCCGTACGCTTTAGCGAACGGTTTTTATCCATGTCTTCCACTCCCTGTATTTCATGCGGGTTCAGCGATTTGGGTATCGCAAAGTCAATCAGGTTTATCAGCGTTATACCCGCAAAAAATGACAGTATCAGATACAGGATACCGAGTTTCTCGCCATAAGCCGATACAAGTTCAAGCTTGCCCTGCGGTATCATCTCCATAAATGAAACATACAGCATGATACCTGCCGAAAAACCAAGCGAAGCGCATAAAAAGTTTGTGTTTGTATGCTTGGCAATCAGCGCGATAAGACTGCCTATTCCCGTGGATAGTCCGGCAATTGCAGTTAAGATGAACGCAAGCAGTACATTCTGTTCGGTCATGTTTTTTCCTTAAAGGTTCAGGCGCAAAGATAAGTGATTGCAGCGAGGTATAACAAAAATTTATCGGATGAAATAAATAATATCCGTTTTTAATTTCCCGGAATATAAACAATTTGATAATTTTACGGGTTCTTGTATAAATGATATATACCGGCTATGATGAATAAAAGCGCCCGCAGGATACATTATATACAGCATGCGCCTTTCGAAGGACCCGGATATATAGGTATCTGGGCAAGGGAAAAAGGTTATGAACTGTCTGTAACCGAAATGTACGGAGATTATAAATTCCCCGGGACAGATGAATTTGACCTCCTCGTCATAATGGGCGGGCCTATGGGTACATACGAAGAGGATAAATATCCGTGGTTGAAAGATGAAAAAAACTTTGTGAAAAAGGTTATCGACGCAGGCAAAACAGCGCTGGGCATTTGTCTGGGTTCGCAAATTATAGCCAATGTTCTGGGAGCAGAGGTATATCCGAACAAGGAAAAGGAAATAGGCTGGTTGCCAGTGACCTTTACCGATCATACCGCGCAGAAGTTATTTGACGGTAGAGAGAAGTCTCCGGTTGTGTTTCAATGGCACGGCGACACATTCGATTTGCCTGATGAAGCAATCCTTTTGGCTTCGAGCGAGGCTTGTGTCAATCAGGCTTTCCTGTATAGGGAAAAGGCGCTGGGACTTCAGTTCCACTTTGAAATAACTGAAAAAAGTTACGCGGAAATGCTGGATAACGGGCTGGACGAGTTGACAGACGGCAAGTATATTCAAACAGAAGAATATATACGGAAAAACACGCAATACATACCGGAATGTAACCGGATGATGAGAGCAATACTGGATCGTCTTGTTGAAAGATCATGACACAAGTGGAAACGGAGGCCAATACCGGCGCGTTGTTGTTTGTTATTTGCCTGGCGGCGTCTCCGGTTCCGTTTAAATTGTTGCACTGCAAGAAAATCCATTTAACACAAAGGACACAAAGCGTATCACAAAGGCGCAAAGCGTATCTTCTTGATTCTTGATTCTTGATTCTTGATTCTTCATTCTTCATTCTTGATTTTTAATTTTTAATTCTTCATTCTTCATTCTTCATTTTTCATTTTTCATTCTTCATTCTTCATTCTTGATTTTTGATTCTTCATTCTTGATTCTTCATTCTTGATTCTTGATTCTTGATTTTTGATTCTTCATTCTTGATTCTTCATTCTTCATTCTTCATTCTTGATTCTTCATTCTTGATTCTTCATTTTTAATTTTTAATTCTTAATTCTTAATTTTTCATTCTTGATTCTTGATTCTTCATTTTTCATTCTTCATTTTTCATTCTTGATTCTTGATTCTTGATTTTTGATTTTTCATTCTTAATTCTTAATTCTTCATTCTTATTTCTTATACCGTGTCCGGCATGGTTTTGTGCATGAAAGATATATGGTAAAAAACCTCGTTTCCACCTGATTTTCTTGACAAAACAACCTTGTAGCAACTTCTTCCCCGATATTCAAACGCATCATTTCTTTTCCCTGTACGGGGATACAAAATATTCCCCGTATATCGACAGGGTTCGGTATAAAAGATCCTGCCGGAAAGTACATGGCTTTCCGGCAGGACGCACACACGCACGCTTTTTTATTTCTTGACGCAACGGGCAGGAAGACCGGCCGCACGAAGGTTGCTAAACGCCGGGTTAACGGTCGTGCCACTGAAGTTCAGGTAGCGGCCATTCGCAGCATCGGCCGACGAACTCCATGCATAGCCGCTCACGCCGAGAAAGCTCAATGCACCAGTCGAGCCGTTCCGGCTGCCCGAAGCGGGGAAAAAGACGGTTGATCCCCCGTAAGCCAGGGTATAACCGTTTGCTACTTCGAAAGTACCGTCGGTCTTGTTGGATGTGCCTGCAGATGAAGGCCATGTGTCAAGCCCGCCCAACTCCCTGGTATATTGCCCGGGACTGGTAAATGGATTAGGGAAGGTATCAGGCTCGAATTCGGCGGAAACAGGCAGACGCCAGTAACCGGCAGGAACACCCGGACGACCGCTAAGATAAGCGCATATGTCACCCTTGTAAGCAATGAGGTTAGCAGGTGTAGCGTTCAGGAACGACACGTAACCGTTGGTGCGGTAATCAGTTACTCCGTCGATAGAAGAGGTAGAGAAGTCGGTAGCGTCGCCAACGACGATGCCTGTCCACGTACCGGATACCAAATCCGTGGCGGTAATGGATACGTACATCCCGTTGACGCCATCAGGAGAGTAAAGCACGGTAGAGCCGCCCCATGCATCGGCAGGAGAAATACCGATCAAAGAGCCCCACTTGAAGTACAGGCCCTGGTAGTTCTTGTGCGTAGTCACATCCACATCGTCGAAGGTCAGCCTTTGATTTGTAGCGTCCCAATAGATATTGGAACCCGCAAATCCCTTGTGAGCCTTGGGTGTATAGGAGGCAAGCACGGCCGGGTCGGGGTCTTCATTGATATTGGTATCGGGCAGGTCTTCACCGAAAGCTTCATCGAACCCGGTCACCTCGACGTCGGCAAAATTAACATAGTCGCTACCCGACAGGTCTACAACAAACGTATAGCTTCTACCAATCTCGAAGGTCAAAGGCTTGTTCAATGCAGGATTGAGCGGCTCCCTGACTGCAAAGTATTTCACCATCACATCTTCCGGCGCGTCAGTAGAAGAATACACGATCTTCACGTAGAACTTGCCGTCAATCGGATCTACCGCGTCAGCTTCATCCGCAATCGCAAAGCGGTCGCCAAGGACAGTAGTCTGGGGCAGAACAAGCAAAGATTCGTCGCCCGTGATTATATCCGAATAGTCAGAGCCGGGGACTACCTCTATTGGAGAGGCATCGAAATCGAACACGTAATCGGTCTCGGCAGTATTCTGACCGGTCCACAACACCAGAGGCGTGCCTGCAGCATTATCGCTGTAGACGAATCCGTCCGAAGCGGGAATGTCTGTGGAGTTCAGCTCCAGCGTACCGCTATTGCTCAGGTTTA
>JAISSD010000287.1 GCA_031273295.1 Prevotella sp. | reverse complement strand
GCATAAGCGGGTATGAGGAGAATTTTTCTCTCCTGACCTTTACCGTGTCAAATCGTAATTGGCTAGCCCGATCTTCGATTCGTAATTCGTAATTGATAATTCGTAATTAAAAAGAGTATGGGACTGTTAGATGGATTGGTAAAGGGGCTGGCAGATATTATACCTGCCGAAGGGAACCCCGAATTGAAAGTGTATAAGGCACAAAACGAACTGAAAGACCTGGTGGCAAAGGAAAATGAAATCTTTGCACGACTGGGCAGGCAAGTGTATGCCGATGGCGGAGCGGACAATCATCCTGACGTCAAGGCAAATCTGGACGCCCTGGCTGCCACTCGCCGGGAAATAGAGGAACGCATCAAGGCCGCACAGGGCGAAGTCGAGGCGAAGAAACAGGCGGAACAGGCGGAAGAAGCCCGGCATTGCCCCGAATGTGGATCGGCAAACCCCGACGGCGCGGCTTTCTGCCAAAGTTGCGGCTACAAGCTGGCACAGCCCAAACGTTTCTGCCCGCAATGCGGAGCCGAAGCGACGCCGGGCAGTCGTTTCTGTAATGAATGTGGAACGAAAATAATGGAATAAATGATGGCACAATGTTCAACTTGCGGGACAGAAGTCCCCGATAACGTAAAATTTTGTACTTCGTGCGGCGGTGCCATGAGCGGCGGCACAACTGTCCGGCCTGCACAGCCGACGACTGTGGCTGCTCCGGCGGCTCCCCAAACGGTGGAAACCAAGGAAAGGCCTATTTCAACGGGCGGCTGGTTTGGTATCCTGTTCCTGCTGGCGCTACCGGTACTCAACCTCTTGCTGCTCATTATCTGGGCGGTGGGCGGCACAGGCAGGGTAAACAAGAAAAACTTCGCACGCGCCGTACTCCTGTGGATGGCAATCGGCGTCGTACTGTCTATTCTTGTCGCAGTGATCTTCTCCGTCTTCTTTTCAGAAAGCGGAATGATAGAAAAAATAAAAGAACTAATTCGTAATTCGTAATTTTTAATTCGTAATTGAAAAGAGTATGGGATTTTGTAGTAAATGTGGAAACCAGATGGCAGATAACGTGAAATTCTGCCCCGTATGCGGAGCGCCTGCGCAAACATCAGCCGCAGGCCGTCCCGTCCCGAACAGTACGGCAGATAGCACTGCCGGATTCGACAAATCCGACGTCGAACAAAACAAAGCAATGGCGATCCTTGCCTATTTCGGGCCATTGGTGCTTGTGCCCATCCTTGCGGCAAAAGATTCCCGGTTTGCCCGCTACCATGCCAACCAGGGGCTACTCCTGTGTATTGCCATGATTGGATGGATGATTGCAGACAGTATCCTCACCGCTCTCCTGCGGGCTATTTTGTGGCGCGGACTGGCATTGTGGGGTTTCTACTCGCTTTGCAGTACGGTGCTGAACCTGGTCTATATCGTGTTTACGATACTCGCCGTCATCGGTATTCTGAACGCGCTGAACGGCAAGGCAAAAGAGCTGCCCGTCATCGGCAAGTACAAACTGCTAAAATAACCGCCGCATGAAAGCAAGTCAAATCTATTCGGGTACCATCGGCTTCTGCTGGCTCAAGCTGGCGTTGGGGATTGTCGACGTGCTGATCGGGGCGGTACTGTTTGCCGTCGTGATGGGGATTGCCGCACTGACGGCGAGTGGCGAAGTGGGCGCCGTCCTGTTCTTCGTCTGGATGGGCGTATGGGGTTTTGTCCACTGGATGATACAGCATTATATCGGTTACCTGCTCAAGGCCGGCCACGTGGCGGCCATCGCGCAGACGTTCAAAGACGGCGCCATACCCTCCAACCCCGTAGCTTTCGGCAAAGACCGGGTAAAGGAGCGTTTTCTCACGGCGAATGTCTATTTCGTTATCGACCGCCTGGTGGCCGGCGCCGTAAAACAGCTACAACGACTGCTCGGCAAGGCGCTCGGACTGTTCGGCAACGTGCCTGGCGGCGACACGATAAAGAAAGTCGGCGACCTGTTCATCAACATCTCGCTCGGATACATCGACGAGTGCTGCCTCGGATACACCTTTTACCATACCGAACAGAATGTGTATAAAAGCGCAGCCGACGGCGTGGTAGTGTATGCCCAGAACTGGAAACCGCTACTGAAAGACGCTGCGAAAACCACGTTCGTCGTTTTGCTGACCATCGTAGCGGTTACGCTGTTGTCGTTCGTGCTGATCGGCGGACTGTTCCGGTTGATGGAATGGAACATGCTGGTAGCGGTCATTTTGTCGCTGCTGGTCTCCTTTTCGGTACGCTACGCCTTTGTAGACAGTTGGATCCTGGTAAAAATGATGAGCTCCTACTTCAACGCAGCGAGCACAACCGTCATCACGTTCGACCTCTACGCCAAGCTCCGCAACCTGTCGTCCAAGTTCGGCGAACTGCTAAAAAAAGCAGGCAACGACCAACCACCCGCCCCCGCACAGTCCGCCCCGTCCGCCTTTTGCCCACACTGCGGCTCTCCCATAGCGGCCGGAAAAAGCTTCTGCGGAAACTGCGGAGGAAGAGCAATTACGAATTAAAAATTACGAATTACGAATCTCATCACCCGTAATTCGTAATTTGAAATTCGTAATTGAAAAGGGGTTCTTTGACATGTTGGTTTACACGCTATTACAGAGCTGAATTTGGCTAATTGAAAGAAATATCATATCTTTATCGCCATAATTCAGAAGATAATGAAGTATCGCATATATCTTGATAACTGTTGTTTTAATCGTCCGTACGATGACCAGACACAATTGGGCATTTCCCTGGAAACGCTGGCAAAACTTCATATTCAGGGGTTAGTTATTGAAAACAGAATTGAACTTGTATGGTCCTTTATCCTGAAGTTTGAAAACAGCCGCAACCTTTTCAGCGGGAAAAGGAAAGCCATCGCACAGTGGGAAAAATTAAGTTCGTTTTTTGTCGAAATGTCGGAAGATATAAGGGCTGTTGCAAAAGAAATTACGGCAACAGGCGTTAAGGAAGCCGACGCCGCTCACGTGGCTTGCGCAATAGCCGGAAACTGCGACTACTTTATAACTGTGGACAAGCGTTTGTTGAAATACCGGGACAAACGCATTGTCATTTGCAATCCGGTAGAATTTATCAACAGCATTGAAATATGACAAACAGCGCAGCATTATTGGACAGGGGTATCAGATGTCTCAACGACGAATTGGGAATACTCGATGCCGAACGTTTTGTAGCATTGCTTTTAAGGGAACCTTTCGATTATACAGAATGGCGGAAAGACAATCTGTTTGCCGGCATGAATCTTGATGAAATCATCGATCAAGCCGACAAGTACCACAAAGAGCATCCATAAGCAAAACAGGAAAGACAAAAAAATCCTCAAAGCGTGTAAACCGATACAAAGGAATTGTTATGAAATAACATGACTTTTCATTCCGGCAATATTCTGTAATTCCATTCTTCGTGGAAAGAGCTGCCAATAATATTGATATCGTCCATTTGTAGGGATGCATCCGGGCTGTTACGGGTTATTTTTTCATCACTAAAGGTGTGCATAGTAACAATAATAGAAGTTAGAACAAACTCCCCGTTAACTCCTTTTTCGGCTGAAAGGTTCCGATAATCATAAACGGATTTTTGGAGGGAAAATGATGCACCTGAGAGGCGCCGAGAAACAGGTATAAATCTTTTGTTTGGGCAAAGTCATCAAAATATTTCTTGCGAACATCGGCGGCTTTTGACTCGTCACCCTCGTATTTGGCGAGGCAATTCCAATATAGTTGTCCAATTTCCCAATCTTCAATCATCAGGCAGCTTTCCGTACCTGCCTCATCTTTAAATTGATACGAAAATTTATAAGGAAGTTTACGCACAACTTCAAACTTGCCTGAAGTTGTTACTGTTTCAAACAAGTTCATTTGGCGAAGTCTTTCCAATTTCTTTTTATCCCATTCACGTTCAACGGATTCAACCCTGAAATCTAAAATCTTTTTGGGCTTGAAAACTGCCAAGGAAGTACAAACATCTTTGTTATGAGCCTCTGCAATCAGTTCATGCAAGTTGGTGTAAACCTTTTGCAAGACAATCTTTTTCCGTTCTGTCCAATTCTTATCCGTACCAATATGCCCAACTATATTTATGTCGCTGTCAAACGAATAAGGCCGATAACTTTCGGGGCGGAAATCGCTGTCGTTTTTAACCAAATCCAATTCTATCCAGTCGTATTTCCTGTATTGTTCGTTATATGATTTTTTGCGGAATTGGACGGGATAAATTCTAACCCGCTTGCCGTCTTCGCGAAAACCGGCTGTACAAACCAATTCTTCGTATTTGGAAGAAATTGCGGGATAGGTTTTTACTGTTATCAGGACTTTGGTTGGCGACATGGTCAGATATGTTTGAGTTCATAAACAAATCCGGGTAGTTGGGTTATTGCTTCCGCCAAATGTTTGCGGTGGCATTGGCAAATATTTGCTTCAAAACAGGTTAAGGCAATACGTTGATGTTTTTTGAGCAAGTTCAAAATGGCGTTTTGTGCCGCTTGTGTCTTTGTCAGACAAGTTATTTTGTAATCGGCAAACAAGCGGTTGTAGTCTGCTTGCGTATTCAGTTCCTGGCGTTGTTCCGATTGTATGCCGACTTCGGGAAAATGTACGTACTGGATTCCCGAATTTTCGCAAAAGCGTTTAAGCAGACTTTTGCCGAATCCGTATTTCATGCTTGCCGGATTATTCCGGACGTCAACCAAAACCTTGACATCGTTCCTGATCAGGCGATTCAAATATTCTTCCAGCGAGATACCTTCGTAACCTATTGTAAATAAAATTGTTTGTAACTACTCAGGTACTTTGGATAAGCATAAATGCCAAATAATCAATTATATATCATATCAAGAAAAATCAGTCATATTTGAGCGTTGATTTTATAATTCGTTGATAATATGCAGTTTATAATTCTCGTCTACATTGAACATCAAAATATGAATCGAGATAAATATTTGTAAATCAATTCGTTTTGCTACTTGAATAGTTACTAAATTGTTTATTTCACATGCCTAAGCATATTTTTCTCCTTCTATAATTGTTTTTACTATCATATATGTTTCCATTGGATTTATGGCTGCTTTTTTATTTTTTATCATTTTGGAAAATTCAATAAGCAAGGTTTTAAAGCATACAAAATTTTGATTAAATATGGTTTTTAATGATTCGTTTATTGTGAAAAATTCTGCCTGCATCGGATTAATACAATTATTATTTATTTGGATTAAAGCGTATTGACCTGAATAATATTCGATCTTTACAATATAATTGTTTTTATCATTTAAATTAGATACTTTTTTTATATCAATGCCCATAATTGGAGTTATGGCCTCAAGAAGATGAATGCCATATTTTTTCCAATCTAATAAACTCAATGTATTAACAAAACAGATATCTTCTCTTTTTAATTTTCCATCAAAAAAAGTTATTATATCCGGTTGATATCTTAGTCCTGAACATGACATTAATTGAGCAGATTCAATATACGGCATGAAAAAGTCTAAATGTTTTAGACTTGAACACAATGGTTTATCTACAAAAACCAGTAATTTTTCTTTTAAGAAGAAATTGATTAACTCAAAGTGAGAATCAACATCATCTCTCGCAATGATAACAGCATCTACTTGCCCTACAAAATCACGATAGTCAGAAACAATATTTGGAATATATGTGCATTCGGCTATATTTTTTGCAATAAAAATATTCGGAGTCCAAATATGCGTGACTTTAAAATCATTGATCCCAAATTCATCCTTGTTTCTTTCTGATAAATATTTATTAATAATGGGATATGGAGATGTCTCCATAGCAGAAGGATTATATCCATTTATGATCGCCGAAAATGAATAAGGGTGACCATTTCCTTCATTATACCCAATCATTCCAATTTTCACCATACAGCCCATCCTCCATCAACACAAATATTTTGTCCTGTCATATATTTTGATGCATCTGAACATAAAAGAGCCACAGCGCCTTTTAAATCATCAGGTTCACCTATTCGTCCAATAATATTTTTATTTGCTAGTATTTTTATAAATTCTTTGTTTTCTTCTTGTGTGGATTCAAAAGGAAAAGGTCCCGGACTAATTGAATTTACTCTAATATTTTTTTCCGACAAAAAACTTGAAAGATATTTTGTTAATTGAATTATACCTGCTTTTGCGGCGCCATAACTAGGTGGGTTTGCATATTTTTTACCGTCGTAAATTTTATAATCCGGAGCTATGTGACCATACATGGATGCTATATTTAAAATTACTCCATGTGTTTTATATAAATAAGGAACAACTTCTTTTATCGTATAAAAAACACCATTTAGACAGACATTAATATCATAATTCCAATCGTCATAACTTATACTTTCAAAAGTATTTTTATTCCCCGACCACGCATCATTCACAAGTATATCTATCTGTCCAAATTCACTAATACAAGAGTCAATATTTTCTTTTATAGAATCAATATTTGTTATATCCAATGCATTTCCTATTGTTTTAATTGGATATTTGTCGGCAAGCGCTTTTGCGTAATTTACACATTTATGTTTCGATCTTGAAGCTATATATAAATTAGCTCCTAATTCTGCTAATGTTTCGCATATTGCTTCTCCTAAATAGCCTGCACCACCGGGAACTAATGCTACTTTTTCTTTTAAGGAAAATAGATTTTGTAATGTCCTCATGCTAAAATTTATTTTTATGTTTTAATAATTGTTCTGCAATAAAAAAATCATATTCATCATCTATATCTATTACTTTTTTATTTGTAATCACAGCGCCAAACTTAGCATTAAAAAAGGATTGATAATCATTATCTTCTAAATTTGATATTTTAAATGCATATACTAATCCATTTATATAATATCCATATTTCTGATCTTGTCTTCTATTGAAAGGGTCTGCATCTGAAAAAAGAGTTGTTGGAATATTATTCTTTATATTCCACAATCTAGTAATTGGTTGTTTTAATTTGGAAAATGTGGCAACAGCATCAAAAGAACTTGTATTAAAGAAAAAATCCAAAGCATCATCAATATCCTCGTTATTCCTTAATGGGTTAGTGGGTTCTATAAGTAACAATACATTATATGTTTTTCCTGTTTTCTTTAAATAATTAATTGTATATTTGACAGTGTCAATAACTAAAGACGTATCTGTGGCCAACTCGGGAGGTCGCATAACAGATGTAACGCCAAACTTATTTCCAACTTCAGATATTACTTTTGAATCTGTTGAAATAACAATGTCCATTGGATATTTTGAAGAATTTAAGGCTTCAATAGCATAAGCAATGAGCGGTTTTCCTAATAGAGGTTTAATATTTTTATTTGGTAATCCTTTACTACCTCCCCTCGCCGGAATAATTGCTAATATATTGTGATTTTCCATCTAATAATGTTTTAATCTAGGAATTGTTACTGAATAACATAACGATTAGTACATTGCAAATACTTGTTTTATAATGTATTAAAAAATTATGACAGTAAATTTAATTCATAACAGTTTCCTAGTCACTATTCTCCACGAGAAGAAATAGTGACAAAATGTTAGTTATTTTATCTTTATTCATTTAATTATATTTTCGAAATGCTGATTTTATTACATCCCTGATATTTTTCATATCCTTCATCTAATCCTTTGGCATACGCCATAAGCGCCTTTCTTGTGGCTTCAAGCGTCCGTTGCAATTCGATTTCACCATGTGCGTAAGATATGGCAATACATGGCATTAATACGCCGTTCTTAATCATTTCTTGAAAGAATAGTGTACGTAATCCCATTGAAACTTCATCATTTTTATCTTTTGTCATGTAATTTGGAGAACAGGGAATGCCATAGATTTCAAAGTATTTTTCCAATCCCATTTCTTTAGCGATTGTATTCATTCCATTCGTCAATTTTTCACCATAACTCCAAAGATGATCAATTACATGATGTTCTTTGTAAAAATGAATGGTTTCGACAAATGCCCCGAGCCCATACATTTCCGCTCCATACATGGTGGAGAGTAAAAATACCCGTTCTGCTCCTTGTTCCTTAATTCCACCAACATTCATGATTTCTCTTTTTCCACCAACTGCCGTCACAGGGAAACCATTTGCCATACTTTTTCCAAAGATGCATAAATCAGGTTTAATATCATAATATGCTTGCGCTCCACTTAAATGCCAACGAAAGCCGGTAATCATTTCATCAAGAATAAACATGGCTCCATTTTTATGGCACGCCTCTTGGGCTTTCTGTAAAAAATTGTTTTGAGGATGCTCCGATGTAGCCGGTTCAAGTATTACTCCTGCAATTTGTCCGGAATATTTATCAAACAATGATTGTAAAGATTGAATATCATTGTAGTTGAAATTAAGTGTAAATTGAACATCTTCTTCGGGAATTCCTTTTGTAACAGGAGTATTTCCGATAAACCAATTATCGAAAGAAAAGAAAGGATGTTGAGCGCATCGGGCAATATATTTCCGACCGGTGTAAGCCCGTGCAATTTTAAGCGCTGCCGTGGTTACATCTGATTCGTTTTTTGCAAACTTGACCATTTCGACAGAGGGTATTAAATTGCACATCAATTCGGCTGCCTGCAATTCAATAAGTGATGGCCGCGTCAGGTCATTTCCGTAGCCTATTTGCTTAACAGCGGCATTAGTAACAGATGGATTTCCATATCCAAGCGTTACTGAGTGAAGAGCCATTCCATAATCAAGGAATTTTTTTCCTTCAGGCGTATATATATAGGCGCCTTCTCCTCTCTCCAAAATTTGTGGCGCATTTTCGGAATATTGATCATTTCCCTGTCTATAAATATGTGCACCTCCGGGAATTACCCGGTTTAACCGTTGACTATAATTCATAATAATAATATTTTATTTCCTGATTTTAGCTGCATAATCGTTTCAACAATATGAAAATCTATCATGTCACCGACTTCAAATGATTTATATTTTCGTTGGACAAATGAATCTGTAAACATAGATAGAGCCTTTGAAAACACAAATTTCGCTATTGATCGCTAAGCACAACAAATATATTGATTCTGCCCGAATGAGATGTTGCATATTTCCGCCTTTTTATATTCAATTGTCGGAATTTGGAATAGGAATCAAACATTTTGACTCTAAAAAGCCTGTACAAGCGGATATTTTTTGGTAACTACCCGGGTACTTTGGATAAGCATAAATGCCAAATAATCAATTAGATATCATATCAAGAAAAATCAGTCATATTTGAACGTTAATTTTATAATTCATTGATAATATGCAGTTTATAATTCTCGTCTGCATTAAATATAAAAATATGAATCGAGATAAATATTTGTAAATCAATTCGTTTTGCTACTTGAATAGTTAAAATTAATCAACAATCCTTCTATAAAGATTGTTGTCATACCATTGTTATACTCTTCTTTTTCTTTGCGTACTCTGCGCCTTCTCTGCGTTTAAATCATTTTTTTGTAACCGCAGAGTTCGCAAAGTTTAAATTTTCACGGTTCATTTACCTTTGGCCAAATCTACGATAAAAAAATGAATCGGGCAATAAAAGATTGTTCAAACATAGGTTTGATTTGTACCTGCCTGCCCGTTAACGCTTTTAGTTGGGGTAGGAGGGAGGTATTCCGGATTTGGAGGTGGCGGGATATTTTAGTTTAATCTGAATAATCTGTTATAAGATGTTACATTTCGGAGTTTCCACGTTATAACAAAAGGAATTATTACACCTAGTAACGTACCCAATGTGATATGAATAAATATATTTTCTATACTTAAAAATCTAAAGAGAATTATTCTTGTGCCGGAAAAAACCAGTCTATGCAATATATATATTTCCATTGAATATTTTCCTAACTGGTTGAAAATTTCAAAAAATGTCTTTTTACTGATGATATACGACATTAGAATTATAATTGTTATACCTGATATTGCCGGCAATAAAAAATTATCCAAAACATTTAGAGATTGCATTATATAAAAATATTCGATACCTGTAAAGAGTAAAAATGCTAGCATGAAATACTGCAATTTTGAATATTTTGACAATAAACCACCTTCAAAAAGTGTGTCGGAAAGAAATATTCCCAGATTAAAAAATATTAGATATTTAAACGTATCTGAGAATACAGATAAGTTAATTGGATATTCATAATAAAGAAAACCTGTTATTAAAGATATAATTAACCATTTCTTTTTAAAAATCTCATGAAAAAAAATATTGATTATATTGATAAAAAACAATGCGTATAGAAACCAAAACTGAGACTCGGGGATAAAAATACACGTTATAAGACTGTCAAGGCCTATTTGCTCATTTGTATATTGAGATAACACAATTTTTATTCCCGTTTGGACTATTGACCAGATTAAAAAAGGATAAAAGATGGTTTTGATTTTTTCAATAAATAATCCTTTAGGAGTATATTTGTCGAGACTTTTTTTGAAGAATAATCCTGAAAGAACAAAAAACAATGGCATATGAAAACTATATACAAAAGCGTCACTAATTTCAAAGAAGCCTTTGTTTAACGGGATTGACGAACTGTGAAGCCCTCTTAGAACATGTCCGTATACAACTAATATTATTCCAATACCTTTTGCTGTATCAATCCATAAACAACGTTGTTTTTCAATTATCATTTGTCTTGTTTTATTATTAAAGCGAATCAGCATTTAAAAAATCAGGTGAATAAACGCAACGGCAATTTTACCCGTTGCATAAACAGTATGTTCATTCAACGGGTTGAAGAATGAGGTTATCGGTTGTCGAACTTTGGAAACAGCAGCAGAAAACAAATCCCTATAAGCTTTGTCTTTCTGCTTTTCCTGTTCGCATTGTCCTTTGGCTTTAAGCCTGCACCGGTAGATATTTTTCTTCCCGTATGAGATTTTTATTTCCTACGAAGATATGGATTTCGATTGAGTTGGCTGTTGCATATTTTCGCCTTTTTATATTCAATTGTCGGAATTTGGAATAGGAATCAAACATTTTGACTCTAAAAAGCTTGCACAAGCGGATATTTTTTGTACTATTCCGTCCGCCTTTATCGTTTGATATATGGAGAAAGCTGGCGCTTTGAAGGTTCTTTTTTTACTGCGTGGAATTAAAAATTCCCTGCATTGGGTGCATTTGATACGTCGAACAGACATTTGACTATGTCGATTTTGACTCTGCCGATTTTCAATTCATTTCTTCCATAATGCAAATGTAATCGTCGTTTTTATAATGTATAATAATCTGTCAAGATTTTTTTGTACCTGTGTAATTACAGAAATTTAAAAGACCTCCGTAGGCACAATTGAAGAACGGCGCATTTCGTTGAACGCGATGCGCCGTTTTCTACATTGAAATACATAAAAACGTGTTATTGGGGAAATATTATGGTCATCAGGAAATAATTTATCCGAAATATAACGGCAGTGCGCTTTTTTAAAAATAATTGAACGAAATAAAAAAAATAATTATTAACGAAAAGATAGTACCGTATGAAGGATAAATCACCGACAGAAATCCGCTTGAAACAGAGCGACGAGTCAATTACCATAGAAATGTATTTGCCACTTGCCGCCATCATTGAACACCTGAAACTGCTGGGCGTTTACCGCGAAACAAGAAGCCATTACCAGAATCTGGCAGCCTATTACCAATCATATAATCGCAAAATAATTCCCGCCGGTAAAATCAGATACATCAAAGCAGACCGTACCTATTGCATATTTTACCTTTGTGACGGCAGCAACATCACTCAAAGCAAACCAATGGGATATTTCCTCGAAAACTATTACACCGACACGCTTGTCCGCATCCATAACACCTATGCAGTAAACAAGGATTTCATAAAACGCATCACAAGCGGGTATGTTCTGTTGAATGACAATAACCGCCTGCCGGTGGGGAGGAAACACAAAATTGTTGCGTTGCAAATGATATATCCGTAGAATAAATAGTTGTTGGGAAACAAAACTTGTCATTCGGAAACTGTATTTTTACGCCCAGCTGTTCCGTCGTACCTTGCATCGTGATTAATTCACAAAACGGAGTAGCCGAAAACCGGGAAGAGTAGGCGGAAAAATAAAAATTATATTTATTATGACAAGTATTCGTATTGAAGGTGGTTCTATTCGGTCAAATGCAGATAATGCACTTGTTGTCACTTCTGTTGGCGGTTCCGGTTACTATATTTGCAATGGTAATTGGCCTGTTAATTCTTAACTTCCCAATGAATTAAGAATGTAACAAGAATAGAGGGATTTACTCATCTCTTTATTTTTGTTGTTTGCCGTATACGGCTTTATTATATTTGTCGCGGATATATTGATTCCAATTGAATGAATTGTTGCATATTTCCGCCTTTTTATATTCAATTGTCGTAATTTTGGATGGGAATCAAACATTTTGACTCTAAAAAGTCTGCACAAGCGGATATCTTTTTTGTGCTATCCCGTCCGCCTTATCGTTTGATACATGGGGAAAGCAGGCGCTTTAAAGGTTTTTTTATCTTCTTTTTTACTGTGTGGAATTAAAAATTGAAAATGGCGTGAAACGACAAAAAAATAAACGGATTACAGTTAACTGTCAACGGAACGCAGTGCGGTTAAATCCGAAAGGACAGGGGGAACCAAAAACGCTTTTAACGCCCACTTCATTGGCCGGCCAATGATGGATTTAAAAACCAAACGGAAAAATTTGCACGAAAACCTGTAAACCCCGAATTGGTAGCCATGTTCAGCCATGCCGTTTTTTTAGCTTATTCATCCTATGAGCACCTGCGCCTCTGGTTGGAGTAGGAGGGAGAGATAGGTTTCGGATTTGGAGGTGGCGGGATGTTTTAAGATAAACTATTGTAAATTTTCCAACTATGGCAACCTCCTTTACTAAATTGAAAATCAACAACTCGCCCATTCAGTAAACTCAACGCATTAATTACTCCTACCCGCTTTTTTGGATCCACAACAAATATAATGAATCCACCGCCTCCAGCTCCGGATATTTTACCGGTTAAAGCTCCGGCACCTACTGCCGCTTTGAATATTTCGTCAATACGGTTATTTGATATTGATGATGCCATTTTTTTCTTGTCGTTCCAGGCTTTTCCAAGTATATTGGAAAATTCAAGGATGTTTCCTTTCAGTATTGCCTCTTTCATATCCAGAGAACTTTGCTTTATTCGGTGCATGGCTTCAATAGCCTCTATGTTCCCGTATAAAGTGTTTTTCTTTTGTTCATCTATGATCTTTGCCGATTCTCTGGAAGCTCCTGTGTAATAGAGTATGATTGAAGCCTCTAACTCATCGATTATCCATTGTTTGATTCTCAGCGGATTTACAATAACCTGATCATCCTTTCTGAATTCCATAAAATTAAATCCGCCAAATGTTGCAGCATACTGATCTTGCTTGCCTCCGCTCAATTGCAAATCAATTCTTTCTATTTCGTAGGCTAATCTGGCTATTTCGTATTCTCCAAGTGGCAAATTCAGCCATTCTGCGAAAGCTTTAATTATGGAAACAACCATAGTAGAAGAAGACCCTAACCCGCTTCCCGGAGGTGCATCGGAATAGGTAGTGATAGAAAAAGACCTTGGCGATATTTTATAATCTTTTACAATGCGGTTATACACTGCTTTATGTAAATCTAAATTATCGTCAATAGGCAGCGTTTCACAAACAGGGTAATCTATTGATTTGCCTATATCAGGCGCATTAAGGGAAATCAAACGATCATCTGTTTCTTCTATTGTACAATAAGCGTATAAACTTATAGTAGCATTTAATATGGAACCGCCATATTCCTCACTGTAAGGCGAAACATCACTTCCTCCTCCCGCCAATCCGAGGCGCAAAGGAGCTTTGGACCGTATAATCATAGCTTGTTTTCAGGGCTTTAAATGGTTAAAAATTACATCTTCAACGATACAGCATATAATATGTCCGGTTAATATATGCGATTCCTGAATTCTGGGAGTTTCTGTTGATGGTATTCTAATTGTAAGATCACAAATATCGACCATCTTTCCTCCGGTTTGTCCTGTAAGGCCAATAGTATATATTCCTTTTTTCTTGCATTCTTCAATTGCTAAAAGAATATTTGGAGAATTTCCCGATGTGGATATTCCAATAAAGACATCCCCTTCTTGACCCTGTGCCTGAACTTGTCGTGAAAATAATTTTTCGTATCCGTAATCATTGCCTATGGCAGTAAGAATAGAAGTATCTGTGCTTAGCGCTATTGACGGCAATCCCGGTCGGTCGAAATAAAAGCGACTTACAAATTCACCGGCAATATGTTGAGCGTCGGCAGCACTTCCTCCATTACCGGCTAATAATGTTTTTTTATTGTTTCTATATGCGTCGATCACTGTCTTTGCGGCTTTTTCTATATCTGATAATAATGTCTCATCAGACAAAATCGCTTGTTTTGTAACAATAGAAGATTGAATTTGTGTTTTAATTATATTGTAAAGCATAATC
This sequence comes from Prevotella sp., assembly GCA_031273295.1. Taxonomy (GTDB): domain Bacteria; phylum Bacteroidota; class Bacteroidia; order Bacteroidales; family Dysgonomonadaceae; genus Dysgonomonas. The sequence continues at coordinate 36,268 of JAISSD010000287.1, read as the reverse complement.
GTTATTGTTTATTCCACTTATTAAATTTTTCATTCACAAAATTACGAATATTTTCTATAAAAAAACTTTCATCAAATTTTTCGGCATGTTTTCTTATAAAAACGGGATCAAATTCCAGAGTTTCTACTAATTCAATAGCTTTTATTAAACATTCCGGGGTTTGTTCTTCAAAATATATAGCTGTTGAATTTTTGCTGTCGGATGTATATGGAATTGTTGTGTAAGTGATCCCGCCTCTTCCATATGCAACAACCGGTCTTCCCGATGCATTTGCTTCAATAGGAGTAAGCCCGTAATCTTCTTGTTGAGGAAAAATAAATGCTTTACAATTTGCATATAACTTCGCAACTTCTTCTTTCGACAAATTTTCTCTAAACTCGATATTCGAATTTGCTGTTTTTTGATAATGTTCTTTCCGGGAACCTTTTCCTGCTATAATCAGTTTTTTATTGGGCATTTTATTAAATGCGTCTATTGCAATATCAACTTTTTTGTATGGTTCGACTCTTGATATCAACAAATAATAATCTTCTGTCGGATTGGATTCTACGTAAAAATTAGAACAGGAAATAGAAGAATACATTACTGAGACCGGATTTTTTGGCTCATAACATGTATTTATAATCCTGGCTATTTCCGGCGTATTTGTGATAAACTCATCAATCTTCTTTGCTGCTTTGTAATCCATTTTCTTGAAAATTCCAATCAGAATTTTAAGAAGAATACTCTTTATACTTCTAATCTTTGTTCCTTGAATATAGCTATCGGGAAACCATAGTAAACGAAATGGATAATGACAATAAGCGATTATCAAAGTTCCCGGTTTTACTCTGACATATTTAGCGCTTGTTGTAGTTGACATTAAAACAATATCATAATTTTCCAAATAATGACTTTTCATTGCCAAAATGCCAAACGGGAAGAATAACCTTTTCAGCATCTTCTCATTTTTGGCAATGTTAGTTAACCAAGTAGAACGTATGTTTGTAGACGCAAAGGCCTCATATGTTTTTTTTATATTATATGTGCTTGTATATATTGGAGCTTCGGGAAAGGCTTTATGTAATATCAAAGTAAATTGTTCTGCTCCTCCTCTACGAACCAATTCATCGTGTACTATGGCGATTTTCATTTTCATAGAATTTTATTGACGTACTTTTTTGAATTCCTCAATATATTGATTCATTATAACATCCCAGCTATATTGATTCATAAACGCATTAATATTTGAATTTTTATTTTTTTCGTCAGTCATCAATGTGTTTATATTATAATCTTGGATTAAATAATTAAAAAAGTCAACAGGGGTATTTATATATGTCACACAATTATTCATTTCTTGTAGGGATTGGCCTCCTTTTGTCGTAAATACAATCATGTGATGAGATAAGGCGGCAAACAAAGAACCTCTCCTTTCAGAAGCGCCATCAGGAAAAGGAAGATAAGCAATAACATTTGAGCCTAGAATCTCGGAAACTCTTTTTTCACTAACATCTATTAACCAACTGATATTTGTATCTTCGGTTAGCGCTAGCATTTCCTGATAAAAATCATAAAATTTTTCATATGTTCTTCCCATTATAATAACGGTGTAATTCAGATCATTTTTCTTTATTAGTTTTGCTAATTCTATAATTTCTTCTATTCCTTTTTTAGGCCTGATTTGTCCGAAATAGACTATTTGATTACGATTTCTATCTTTTAATGGCAAATCCAAATATGTAGATATATTTGACCCAATAGGTATTTTACCTGTTTTGTTTTGCTTTGTCCAAGCATAAATTTTATGAAAATAATTTCTTTCAAAATTATTCGTGAACATAATTCTTTTACAAAACGAGAATGGAAGAAGTGATAACTTCCTAATTATATGTAGCTGACTAACCTCGTGTAATGTTACTATTACTCGTCTGCGGTTCAAAAACGAAAGAATCTGGGGTGTTATGCTAAATTTATATCCCATACCTGGATACTGTATATATATTATATCAGCTTGGCTTTTTTTTATTATTTTTCGGATATTCCTCCAATTGGAGAGTTTCCAATCAATATTGCTCATGACTTCAACATCAAGTCCCTTTTTATTCAGAATATCTACCATAATAGCAGATGTATCGGCATTAGAACATTTCTCTGGAGGATAACTACCACATATGAACAAAATTTTCATAGATATTGAAATTTGATTTTATTATACATTTCTAAATTGTATTATTTTTTAGTAGCAGACTGACAAATCATACTAAGTCCCAAAATAAGCCAGGGATGTCCAAACATAAAACTTAATCCGGCTATTTCACTAAGAAAAACGACAAGAATAAAAGATATCAAAATAGCATCTCTCAACTTTTCTGTATAAAGATACTCGTTTTTACTGCATCTTATTAAATTCCTCCCTGTAATAAACAGATATATCAAGAATAGCAATGTTCCTGCTATACCTGTATTTGATAAAAGCTTCACCACTAGATCCATTGAAGTAACACTTCCCCATCCGACCCCCAATAATGGGTAATTTTCAAAATTATACCACGCCTGAATAATATTCCCCAATCGTTCCATTGCTGAGTATGATTCTGGTTTATCAAAAATCATCATTTGCAACATATCTCCCCAAAAAAGGAAAGTAAGAGTCACAAAAATAAACAATAAAAAAAAGAAAGAGGTCGTGTATAATATTTTTTTACCTATTGATAATGAATGTTGCTTTATAAGAAAAATTAAGATAGCTAATATAATCAGAGCGAGAATACCACTACTGGAAGTACTTAGCAAGATCGTCAATATAGTTAAAAATAAATAAAAACAATCAAAATACTTATTCGTTATATATTTATTATTTTGTATTCCAATAATAACAAAAGGTAAAATTACAATTACAACCTGAACAAATATTGATGCTTCAGCACAAACAGATGCAATACGCTGTCCTCCATCTTCAATCACGGCCAGCACCATATTTCCGGTCTTTAAACTATTATTAAAGACCGGAATAGGCTCTTTTCCTGTTATTTTCAATAAATATTCAATTAATCCCCAAATTACGGTAAAGAGTATAGCGTAATAATATACTTTTAGCGTATGCAAGTAGTTTTCTTTCTTTTTATTGTAACTATAGATGCAAATACTGAAAATAATACCCAAGAGCAGATATATATACTGCGTAATATTCGTAGACGTAAAATATATAGGTTCTTCAAATCCTAATCTCCCCGTCTTATTCCCTAATTCGGAACCGTCTATAAGCAGAGGCATAACCAAAGAAATAAGAGCTACAACAGAAAATAAAATGAGAGGCAATATCGCTTTGTATTCTTTTATCGGCACCTTTATTATTAATGTTTTTTTTCCTTTTTTCAGTAACGATTTGATTATTAATGACAGAATCCAAAGTGATGCAAAAAGCATATATGGTTGGATAGAACTGCTATTCGATGCTTGACCAATATTGATTACAGCTGTGGCCGAGAACGGGATGAAAAATATAGTAAGATCGTATAACAACTTTCGATTAAAAAGAAAAGCAGTTATACCTGTCACAATAAATATGAAACCTATTATAGGAATTTGCATGATTAATATTGCTCTACTATCATTAAATAAACCAAGGTCTATTGGCCATCTTGTATTGAAGCGAATTTTTCCTTTCACCTATTTTTCTGGCCGGAGTTCCTGCTACAATCGTCATAGGGGGAACATCCTTTGTGACAATGCTTCCGGCGCCAACCACTGCTCCTTTCCCAATTTTAACCCCGGGAAGAATAGTTACCCTTGTTGCTATCCAAACATAATCTTCGATTATTACCGGATAAAGGTTCGTTTGGTGATTTTCATCATTCGGATCGTGCTCTGCTGTCCAAATATTGGTTTCCTGCCCAATGTCAACATTATTGCCTATTACTAATTCCCCTCTGCCGTCCAATAATACATTTCTATTGATAAAGACATTATTCCCTATCTTTATTTTGGATTTAGCCCCCCTCAAATCCAATCCCATACCGATATATACTTTGGCTCCTATGTGCTGAGTAAATAATTTAATGAAAAAAATCCGCAAAGTATGGCATGGATAAAACATGATCCATTCTCTAAATAAATATTTAAGAAATCCAAATAGAAATTTTTTTATTCTCTTCATTTTTGATTTTTATTGCTTAATAAATATAAAAGAGGTTTAATGAACATATCTATAAAATACGCCCTAATAATATGTATATCATGCCAAAATTCATATTTCAGACATGGAGAGTAAGAGAGTACTACCATTTTGTTATCTTTAGCACACCGCACTCTACTATTTGAGACGCCATCACGTTCAAAATACATAATTATTTCATCAACATACGAAAAAGAATAACTTGATAAGAACAGATTATAAATTAAATCAAAATCAGCACAGATTTTAAATTGCGAATCCAATTTAAATTGATTCTTTTTATGGATAGATGTTCTTACAAACATTGCACCATGCCTAAAAATAGGTCCTTTCCATTGTTCTTTTAAATTTCGACCGGCTTTAATCAATCGCTTCGAAGAATCACTGCATACAACAATAGCATCCCCGTAAAGTACCTGAAAATCTTTAGATTGAAAATAATTTTTATCAGATATTTTTTTTAAAACAGTTGCATTGTTGAATCCGTCTCCTGCATTCATAAAATTGATCCATTCTCCCGTAGCTATCTCAATTCCTTTATTCATTGCATCATAGATGCCTTTATCCGGTTCACTGATCCAATAAGCTAACTTACCCTCATATTTTTTTATAATATCCACGGTACCATCTGTACTACCTCCATCAATAATAATATATTCAATATTTGTATAGGTCTGATTTATGACAGATTGAATCGTTTTCTCTATAACATTTGCTGCATTATAAGAAACTGTTATGATTGATATTTTAGTATCTTCCATTGTTTCTGAATACATGTTGAGTAAGACAGGTTTTTATTAATAATCAATTTATTCCGTAGAATATCTTGTTTGATAAATTTTAATCCTTTCCTTTTTTAGAGGGGGGGGGGAGACTATTTATTATTTCTTCTAAAATTAATTTAGCGTGTTTAAGACTATAGTTATTCATAAAAGTAGTATAAGCTATTTCATCAATGACATCAGGAGCATCGACAACTTTTAACAAGCAATCTTTAAATTCATCTATAGAGTTTACAATAATAAAAGAATCACATTTTATGCCTTCCACTCCTTTAGGAGTACTTATTATCTGAACTTTTAGCGCCATTGCCTCAAGGCATTTTAGTCGAGAGCCACTACCGTGTATTAATGGTATTATTGCAGCTTTTGATTTTCTTATATATGACGTAATATCATCTACCATGCCTATCGCCTTTACTGACGGAAAACTGCCTATTTTTATTAGAGCTTCTTTAGAGCCTTTTCCTACTAATAATAATTCTGTTTTTTTTGCTAATTCATTATTCCAGACAGTTTCTAAAAACCATTTTACTCCTTGAAAATTCATATAAGCCTTAAAATTAGCAGTCATTATTAGATAGTTTTCTTTTTTGAAAGGTTGAGAGTCACTATATTTTGATTCATCTAGAAAATTTGGGATAATGGAAATCTTATACCGCTCAACAAATTTTTTATGATAAGAAAGATCATCTTCACTAACAACTATGAGTTTATCTGCTTTATTAAAATACTTCCGTTCATGTTTTTTTAAAAAGTATATAGATTGTTTCTTTCTAATTTTCTGGAATATATTATAAACCGGTTGTTGAAATACTAGGTCAGCTTGAGCATTATGCGTTCCTAAAATTACAGGTATTTTTTTTAATTTGAAAAAGTCAATATATTGTCCAATAAAAGCGTAATCTAAAAAAGCATAATTTATTTTTTCTTTACTTAGGATGTTATTAAAAATATTTATAACATTCCTCTCTTTTTTGAAAAGAAATAAAAGAAACAACTTTTCAAAAAAAGAAATTTTTGAAGGTGAATGTCCAATATATGTAACATTCGGTAGGTCATAATCTCTTAAGTTTATATTATCTTCATTGTTAATTATAGCAAAAACATTATAACCTATCTCAGATAAAGCTTTAATTAGCCCGTAGGAACGAATCCGTTCTCCTCCATTTGTAGGAAAGGGAGATATTTGGGTATAAAATAAAATATTTAGATTCATATGTTGCAAAAATATGGTTAGCTATAAAAATACAGAAAAACTTTGTTTAATAATTTCATGAAAAAGGAATTTCGATAATGAAATGATTCTAATATTGAACGCAATTCTTTGTTTCTAAAATCTTTTTCAAAGTTAATCTGGTTTTTGCAAGTATCACAATAAAAACAATATATATTGTATAAATTGTACATGGAAAAGAAACGAATTATTTTATTACTTTTTTGCAGAATAAACAGTTCCTTTCTTTTATTATATGTTTTTTCTATAATATCAATGAATGCTTTATTTGTTGATTGCTGTTCTGATATCCTATAATAAGCCAGAACTTTACTTGTTTTATAAACAGGAATGATATAAGACAACCTAATCCAATAATCATAATCAGAAACAGGATACATCGAATCATTAAAGCCATTTATTTTTATCGCTATATCTTTTGGAAAAACTATTCCGGGAAAAGGGGATAAATTTTGAAATAAGAAAAAATGAGATTTGATTTTTTTTATATGAGATATTGGTTGTTGCAGATCAATTAAATCAGGTGGATAATTGCCAACCAACACATCAGAAGCTATACAGACACTATCCGAATCTGAAAGTGTTTCCATTGTATTTAATATATTTTCTATAAAAGATGGATGCAAAGTGTCATCATCATGTAAGATCGTTAAGTAGGTAGTCTTACAATATTCGATACATTTGTTCCAATTATTGGTCATCCCAACGTTTTCAGTATTTTTGATATATGTTATTCTGTTTGATAATTCTGTTTCCACAATAATATCTTTAAATTTATTATGGGTTGAGGCATTATCAATTACTATTATAGGACATTTGATAGTTTGATTGATTGCACTGTTTAATGCTTCTTTAAAAAAAGCGATACGCTCATAAACGGGTATTGCAATTGTAATTTTATTTGTATACATATCTGTATTTTGCGAATTTTTCTAATGATGATTTAAACCCAAGTTTTAAAAAGTTTATGGGTGTGATTCCGAATTCTTTGCATATTTCGAATGGCCATTTCCAATTAGCATATACTATTTGCGTAATTCCTTGAACTAACACTAACCCCCAAATACCTAAAGATGTAAAAGCTAAAGATAGATAATCACCAATGGCAATAACCGCTCCTGCTATCAATGATGATTCGACAAATGGAATTTTATTTTTCGTGACAATCATTGTTGAAAAGCAAGAATGATTACCTTCCAAAAACATTATAAAACAAAATAATATAACGATGTTATTATTAGGAAGTACTGCATTGGAACCGACCAATTGCAATAACCATGGTATGATAAAAATTAAGAATAAAGAACCTATAATAAATAATAAATAATAAATATTCATTGTGAACGCAAAAGTCCTTATAAGTTTATCATTATTATGCTCTACTCTTAGAGCTGAAAATATTGGGTTATATGCATAAAATAAAGTTGTGGAAACAGTCATTATTAACCCGACTAATTGAATCATCAGACCATAAGAAGCAACTTCATCTAATGACAGGAACAGTCCGGCGAGAAACATACTTAATTTGCTTATCGCATAAGATCCAATAAAAACCAGTCCTAGTTTTTTTGAATTATACCAGATTTTCTTGAATAGATCGTATTTCTCTTTTCGGGTTATAAATATAGTATTGATATTTTCCTTTATGTCTTTTGTGAAAAAATAATAATAAGATATATATCTATTTACGAAAGGAGTAATTAAGTTAGCCAAAGATAGGCCAACGAGTCCCATTCCCAGATATAATAAACCAAAAGATAGAATTAAATAAGCTATTCTGGAAAATACCATAGCTTTCTTTGATTCCATAATTAGTCCTCGGCCTGTTAACAAAGAATTAAAATACGAATAATATATATTAAAAAAAGTGGAAAGAGAGTAAATACACCAAATCAATAAAGAGTTTTTCACCGTAGTGAAACCATGAGTAATATGGTAAATATACAATGTACCCAAAGTTAACATAATAGATAAAACCAATAGAGCTAATCTTCGATATACAAATTGAGCTGTAGAAATCATTGTCGCTAACAATCGATAATTAATACCTGTATGCTTTTCTACTATACTTATATTTTCCTTCTTAAGTTCTTGAACTCCACTGAATATATATGTAATATTACGTCCGAATTGGGGTGCAAAACCAAAATCAAATAATGCGACTAAAGAACCGATAGTAAGCATAAGATAATTCATCGCAATTTCCTCCGTAGATAACATCCGAAGAACCATTGGCAATATAATGATACCGGATGCTAATGAAAAAAATTGAGCTAGGTAGCTCCAATAGATATCTTTTTTTGATAGAGAAATGCTCACTCTTTTTGCATTGATTTAATTATACCTTGTATTATATCATGTTGAGGCATCCATTCTGGCAGCCGGGTTCCTGCAATCCAAGGATTCATAACCTCTCTAATCCGATAAGGTCGTGCCCCCCAATTTATATTAAGCCTCTTTCCCGTAGTTTTTTCATATATTTCGCATAAATCTTTTAAAGTATATCTTTCTTTCGCATATAGAGCGTATTCCGGCTCTAATATCGCATCTGAATTAAGCATATCAATAAGATGTATAAATCCTCTAACAACGTCTTCAATGTGTATTATATCTATGTATTGCTCTCCGGAAGACATATCCAGTACATCTCCTTTTTGAGAATTACTCTCCCATAGATTAAATATTTTAGGTCGCGAATCATTCTTCCCAAATGTATCGCATATCTTTAATGTAACAAATCTGATGGAAGTTGTTTCCACATAGTACCTTGCGATATCTATAAATGCCTGTTTTGTTGCGGCATATAAATTTACAGGACAATATTTTTTTGAATCAGGTATATAGTGTTGCCAAAAAGTTCCTGTATTTAAGAACCATTTCACATTGGTATTAATAGAAGCCTCAAGCAGTGAGGCGCCTAGATATATATTTGATTTAATTAAATCTTTTATTTGAGATTCATTATGGGAAGATAAAAACAATGAAGCTAGATGAACAATACCTTCTATTTTGTTCTCTATCAAATAAGTGCGAATTTTCGATATATCTGTTTCAAAACAAACATTATAATTCAAACCAATAATATCTAAATTTGAAGAAGGGCGAGCATATATATATATATTATGGACCGTCTTTATGGATTCGATTAAATTTTGACCAATAAAACCAGTGGCTCCTGTTATTAAAATATTCATCAAAAAGGTGATTTAAAATTGTCTAATATATCAAAATTCAAATCTCTGCCGGATACAACAGGATTGTCCAATCCCCAGTTATAACTAAAAGAGTCAAATCTGATTCCGGAATCATGTTCTTTGGAATAACACGATGTTTGTGCATAATTCACAATCGTATCCTCTTCCAAAGATAAAAAGCCATGAGCTAACCCTTTTGGGATATATAAATATTTAGCAGATATATCATCTAATTCAATGCTAAAAAACTGTTTATATGTTTTGGATTGTTTCCTCAGATCAACAACTACATCCCTAATCTTCCCTTTACTCACATATACCAGTTTGGCATGGTCGAACGGAGATAATTGAAAATGCATACCCCTAATTACATCTTTTTTTGATATGGAATAGTAAAATTCGCAAAAATCGGTTTCAAGCCCGTTTTCTTTAAAAAAATCAAAATTGAACAGTTTCTGAAAACTGCCTCTTTCGTCTTTAAAATTAGTTGTTTCCAATACAAATAGTCCATCTATGAATGTTTCGTTTTTTTTCATCTCCCTATATATTTTTCTATCTGTTTCAGGTAAAGAATAAAAATTCTCTTCCCATATTTTAGATTAAAAACCGATATTATTTCCATTTATTATCTGTCTTTAGTGATTTATTTTCCAGTAACCGCCTTTTGCAGACCCAACCCGTTCCAACAGGCCTTTAGCTTTAAGCCTGGCAATTCGTCCCTTTGTTGCCGATACACCCCTGTTGATTTGTTTGGCAATATCGGGGATAGATATCCTGCTTGTATCCGATATAACAGATAAAATCAATGTATCTATCGGGTCGGTTTTCGGGTCGGTTTTCGGGTCGGTTTTCAGGTCGGTTTTTTGCCGTGTATAACTTATCTTTACCATAAATCCCCCTCCAATTTCCTTAAAATCCATTTTCATGGTCGGATATTCGGCTATCTCCCGCCGAATACGCAAAAATCCACTGCCGTATTTTTCTATTTCTCCTGTCAGATAAAATATTTCGGCAAGCAATTTGTTACGGGCAAAAGCAGGATATGAATCTGTTTTCAAATCTTCGATATTTAAATCGTCATGTAATTTACCCGGATTGAAAAATGTGATGTAATTATCGAAAACTTTAATTTGAATATCTGCCGAGCTTAAATAATCTCTGTGGATCAACGCATTAAGTGTCAATTCACGCAAAGCGGGAATCGGATATTCAAATATTTCCGTTCGTTGTGTAGGCATTCCCTTAATTTCAAAAGCTACTTTAATTTGCGATATTAAATATTTCATGATTGCATCTACTGCATCAAAAAGTGGTAAACGCAACATTTTATCGTCAATGATCATATCCGGCGTTTTAAATCTGCCCAAATGCACATTGTAAATAATATCGTCTTTAGCAAAAAGAAGTAAGGCTGCGTTAGTGATTTTTCCGTTATTTATCAGTTTCAATTTTTTTAAATCCTCCATCAGGATGCCGGATAAATGAAATCTTCCTGTTTCATTTACCTTATTGACGAATTTTCTGACTTTTTCCAAATCAATATCTTCAATGGATGTATTTGCAGCCGGATAAGAATCCCAGGAAACCTGCAAGGTTTGTAAATTCAAGTCCGAAATTTCCAGAGGCGTTAATTGATGGTTAGAGTTTTTTACCCGTTTAAAATACCTTCCGCGACAAGCTATCGGCTTTACCGGAAATTCCTGTACTCTAAATATTGCAACTTCCGTACTTTTATATTCAACAACTTCTGCATCGGGAATGATCGACGGTTGTGTTTTAGTTTTTATCTCATTGACCCACTTCTGAATACTTTCGTCGCCAACAGTGAATCCCTGTACCGGATTACCATCGTTCTTGACTCCGACCAAAACTTTTCCTCCTTTGGTATTGGCAAAAGCCGTTAGCGTTTCTATGACTTCATCATTAAAACCGGATTTGTATTCGATATGTTGATCTTCTTTGGTCATATCATCTCCCCAAATATTTTCCGATCTGCTTCACGCATAAATCATACACGCTTGCCGATTGATATTGTTTATACCAGTCTACCGTTAATTCAATACATTGATTCAAATTCATCCGTGGTTCCCATCCCAGTTTAAATTTGGCCTTGGATATATCGAGCATCAACAAACCGGCTTCATGTACGGCATTGGGATCGGAAGAGTCTGTCAATTCACCCTTGCCGTAATTGTCGATTACCTTGGACGCCACATCCCATACAGTAGCAATAGATTCCGCTCCAGGCCCGAAATTCCAGCCTTCGCAATACGACACAGGCTCGTTCCACATCTTTTGAGCCAGTTGCAGATAACCGCTTAACGGCTCCAGTACATGCTGCCACGGACGGATTGCTTTTTTATTTCTTATATTGATCGGCCGATCCGACTCAAGAGACCTTATACAATCGGGAATTATCCGGTCCAAAGCCCAGTCGCCTCCACCTATAACATTGCCTGCACGGGCGCTTGCTATGGATTTCCCGTGTTTACCATAGTCTTTTGGATTAAAGAAAGAGTTTCGCCACGAGGAAATGGCTATTTCAGCGGCGCCTTTACTCGATGAATAAGGATCATATCCACCCATCGGCTCGTTTTCCCTGTATCCCCATATCTGCTCTTTATTCTCATAACATTTGTCGGTGGTAATCATTATTCCGGACTTTACGCTATCCGTTATGCGAATAGTTTCAAGCACATTTATCGTACCCATCACATTCACTTCGTATGTTTCCGCCGGAATGTCATACGAAAGGCGTACCAATGGCTGCGCCGCAAGATGGAATACTATTTCGGGCCTGTATTTCGAGAAAACCTCCGCCAGGGCATTCCTGTCCCGTATATCTCCGCGTATATCAACAATTTTACCTGATATTTCCGATAATACGAAATTGTCCCTTTCGGTACAGGGATCCAAAGAATAACCTGTAACTTCGGCTCCCATAGCCTCCAGCCATATAGAAAGCCAGGAACCTTTGAAGCCCGTATGTCCCGTGACCAGGACTTTTTTGCCTTTATAAAATCCGCTGAAAATATCCAAATCCATATTACCAAACTTTCCAGGGAGCCTCCCCCTTGTCCCACATTTCATTCAATTCCACATTATCCCGTAGCGTATCCATGGGTTTCCAGAAACCTCGGTGCAGATACGCTTGCATTTTACCTTCTTTAGCGATATGCTCCAAAGGTTTGCGTTCAAATACAGTGTTGTCGCCTTCCGTTATATAATCAAAGACCTCCGGTTCGCAAATAAAGTAACCCGCATTGATCCAGTTACGGTCGCCATCCGGTTTTTCCAGGAACGATTTGACTTTATTGGTCTCAAGATCCAGTTCCAATGCTCCGAATTTACCTGTAGGCTTGTATGCCGTGAGGGTTAAAATACAGTTTGATTTTTCATGGAACCTCAATGTATCTAAAATATCGATATCGGCAACCCCGTCGCCATAAGTCAATAAAAAACGTTCGTTGTCCACATACTGCCGTATGCGTTTTATACGCCCTCCGGTCATGGTATTCAATCCTGTATCCACCATCGTAACTTTCCAGTTTTCCGAATAGTTGTTCAGTATCCTGATACTGTTGTTGGACAGGTCTACAGTCATATCGCAGTTGTGGCGAAAGTAATTGGCAAAATATTCCTTGATTACATATTGCTTGTAACCGCAGCATATAATAAATTCATCGATACCGTAGTGACTGTATGTTTTCATTATATGCCACAAAATCGGTTTGCCTCCGATTTCCACCATCGGTTTCGGGATCAGACCGGTCGCCTCGCTCAATCGAGTGCCCAGTCCTCCGGCCAGGATAACAGCTTTCATATCTTAAAACAGTTGTTTACCATTCATCGGTGTAAATATTCCGTACATCCTCGCCAAGCAATAGCTCTTTAAAACAAGCGGTAAAAGCCTCGGAACCGCAAATATAAAAATGCGATGATTCAAAGTCCAAACCGCTATCGAGAATATCGTTTTTCTCTATCCTTCTACAGTTTACGCCGGATAGTTGTTCGCGTGTAGAATACAGATGAAGCTGACTGCCGGGAACTATTCCTTTCAGTACGTCAACACCTATATTTTCTTCACTGTTTTTGAAAGAATAATAAACATGCAGACGGCTTTCCTGTCCATTCTTTTTCAATTCTTCGGCGAAACTTAAAACAGGCGCTATCCCTGTTCCTCCCGCAATACAGCAAACAGGACTTTTCGCGTCATAAAAAGGCAGGAGAAAATCGCCAAAAGCATATTTGACCGTACATGTTTTACCCACGGCAAGCTCATTGAAAATGCGGGTTGTGTATGCTCCGGTTTTTCTTATTACAAGCCTGATCATGGCGTCTTTGCCATAAATGGAAGCAATGCTGAAATTCCGGGATTCGGGCCATTTCGTATAGTCGTCTTTTTCCTCCAGTGTAAGAAGAAGGAAAGAACCCGGCTCAAAGTAATTGTTCCTGTCCAGCTTTAAGGCGTATTCTCTTGTATCTTTACCGTATTCCTTAATCTCACAAACTGTTGCCTTTGATATAGTAGCCATATCTTCGAATATATTAATGCAGGTTATTAAAGAATTTGTCGAATACGGATAATATATAATCCATTCTGATATCGTCGATACCCGGATAAACGCCTATGAAAATAGTGTTGTGCATAATGTAATCCGTATTGTCCAAAGCGCCCGATATCCGGTAATTCACATTCTTGTAGGCCGGTTGTTTGGTCATATTGCCGGCAAACAACTGGCGGGTCAGGATTTTATGGCTTTCCAGAAATTCCGCCAGGTTGTTTCTGTCGAACTTGCCGTTTTCTCTTGTATTGAAAGGAAAACCAAACCAGGACGGATCGGAATTCGGCGTGGCTTTCGGCAATATCAGATATTCCTCATACTGTTTCAGTCCGTTATACAACCTGTTGAAATTATCCTTTCTTTTTTGCACAAAATCCGGTAATTTCTTTAATTGAGCGACGCCGATCGCCGCCTGCATGTCTGTGACTTTCAGATTATACCCCACATGGCTATATACATATTTATGGTCGTACCCTTTTGGCAGATCGCCATATTGCCCCTTAAACCGCCGTCCGCAAGTATTGTCGCATCCGGGATCGCAATAACAGTCGCGCCCCCAGTCGCGCATCGATGTCGCGATGCGTTTCAGTAAGGGATTGCTTGTCAAAACAGAACCTCCCTCGCCCATTGTTATATGGTGCGCCGGATAAAAGCTGGTTGTCGCCAAATCGCCATAAGTTCCGACCATTTGCCCTCTGTAAGTGGAACCAACGGCGTCGCAACAATCCTCGACAAGAAATAAACCGTATTTGTCCGCAATGGATTTCACGGTATCGAGATCAAACGGATTGCCCAATGTATGGGCAAGCATTATCGCTTTTGTTTTTTCTGTTACCGCATTCTCCAGATCCGAAGCCTTTATATTGAATGTTTCAATGTCCACATCTACAAATACCGGTACAGCGCCATATTGAACAACAGGATTTACGGTTGTAGGGAATCCGGCCGCAACGGTAATAACTTCATCTCCCGGAAGTATTCGCTTTGTTTTTAATAACTCGGAGGTCAATGTGGAAAACGCAACCAGATTGGCCGAAGACCCGGAATTGACCAAAAGGCAATTTCTCTGTTGCATAAATTCCGCGAACCGGGATTCAAACTCTTCAGCATACCTGCCTGTCGTCAGCCAAAAGTCTAAAGAGGCGTCGACCAAATTAACCATTTCTTCTTCGGAAAAGACTCTTCCGGCAAAGGGAACAGGAGTCTCTCCCGGTTGGAAAGACCGGTTTGTGAATTTTTCCCTGTAATACTCTTTCACAAGATCAAGTATAATACTTCTATCCATGGTCTTATTATCTTTCCGTTTTTTATTTATTGTAATTTTGTTTGTAAGTCGCTAAGGGTACGATCTTGTATTATCCGCCACAACCAGGTTCCACAAGTCCTTTCTGATGATCCAAACGGAAGCCGCCAGGAAACTCAAAAACAGGATACCTGCCAATATCATCTTTTTCGATGGTTTCGACGGAGACAGAGGCTCTATTGCCGGCTGTATTACAGTAAGCACCGGAGTAGTGTCCTGAACTTTTACTTTGGCCATTTGTAACTGCTGGGCCATCTGGTTATAGACTGTGTATGCCGAATTGGCTTCGTTTTGAAGCCTTTCCTGTGTTGTTCTGAATTTCGCGGATACAACATTCATATTGCCGTCTATAAATGCCGCCAGATTCGCTTGTGTCTTGTAATAATCCGCTTTGGCCTCCTCGTACAACATTTCCGCATACGCTAAGTCCTTTCGCGCTTTTTGCGTTCTGTAATTAATGATATACGACTGAAAGTATGAAATTAAACTGTCTGCCAGAAAAGCCGCGATCTCGGGGCTTTGCATGGTTACCTCGATTGTGGTGACGCCGGTTTTCTTGTCAGAAGAAACAGTTAACCTGCTGTGCAAAACCTCTATTACCGACATCTCTTTTTTTGAAAGAACACGGCTGTTGTTATCTACTGTAACATTGGAGACAGGGTCGCCGGAAGAAAAAATCCCCGTCAAAGCGTCCGGCGCTTTTAATACATGAGTCCACCATGCCCCTTTCTGATGGTTTTTCAGATAGGCATAAAGCGTTGTGTCCATACCTTGCTTTGCATCTTTCACATTGATATTGAACAAGCCCCGAAGAAAAGGAGTGGAACGGAACACATCCGGATATAAATCGGGCGACGCCAAAGCATCCTCGCTTTTTGCATTGCCAAGATTTACTCCTGCCAATGCGGCTAAAGAACCCATATTCCCGGATGCTGTGGATTGGGATTCCGGCGTCAGGATAACAGTAGCGGTATATTCTTTAGGAATGCTAAAGGCTATGACAAGTCCTGCGATAAATCCGGCTGCCAATACTTTCAGTATAAATCTCCTGGCTTGCCACAATTTTTTGGCTAACGCAAGCAGATCTATCTCCATCTCTTTTGTTGTCTTGTCTTGTGCGTCTTCCATCGCGCTACTTCGTTAAAGCGTTAATCAATAAAGCCACAACCGAGGCCATGGAAGTTATACTGGCGCCGATACCGATAGTTTCGGCTAAAGTCATCTTGTGTTTCTGTTCCCTGGTTGGAACGATTATCTCGCATCCCGGCTGAATAGCCTCTCTGTTTGAACCTTTCACCTTTGCGACAGTGCCATTCATATAAACAATGTAAGCCCTTTTCTTCTGGGCCGTTTCATTATATCCTCCGGCCTGGTCTATATAGTATGAAACTTTCTCTCCTTCTTTGTATAACACGGAATTGGGATACATCACCGCTCCGTTTATTTTCACGGTATTGTCATATTCCGGTATCATTATTCTATCCCCGGCTTTTAGAACCAGATCATATTCGGATTTGGGATTGGCGATAGCTTTATCCAGATCTATGCCGATAGTATAATACCTCTCGACGTCCAACAATTCGGCAGAGATGGAATCCTTGATCCCGCTTTCGGATATCATTTTCAAAGATTTCCTTTGGGTTTCAATTTCGTATTCGGATTTTTCCCTGACTAATTTTGCGCCCGGCGAATGTGCATGTCGAGTCAAATTTCCCGCACGCTTTATCACTTCCGATATTCTTTCTGTTTTTTCTTTCAGGGCGTAACTGCCCGGAAACAGGACTTCTCCTTCAAGCACAACATTACGCTGTTCCATATATCCGGGGCTTCTGCGCACATATACCTGGTCGTATGGCTTGAGCGTGAAATCAGAGTTCCCGTCTGCTATCAAGCCGTCTTTTATACCGAAAGTGTAAGTTTCTGCTATTGTAGACAGGCTTTTGGTACTCGATGGATCCACGATCCGGCGGGCCACATCCACTTTGGCGGTGGAAGCCGAACCCAATAATCCTCCGGCTTTTACAATCAGATCTTCGATAGTCGTATTATCCGCGTATGTATATGAACCCGGTGAAACCACATTGCCATAAATGGACAAATTCCCTAAATCCGTGACAATATCTGCGGCGGCAACGAATAAAACGTCATTTTTTCGCAAGCTTATATCGTTTGCGTTGCCGGCAAAAAGCGAACTTAAATTAACAGAAATATTTTCGACAGTCAGATCGTCCTTTTCTCTTGTCAATATCGCTCTGTAAAGAAAAGCATTGTCTCTCAACCCTCCGGCTTTGTCGATCAGATTCCTTAGCGTTTTTATATCTTTTCCTATTTCATAATATCCCGGGCGATAGACAGCGCCTTGTATTTCCGCCCTGTTTTCATACAAATTCAAACCGGAACGAATGTCAACAGAATCGCCGTCATTCAATATGAAATTTGCAAAATCGGCAGAAGTCAGGGTGAATATTTTATCATACCCTCCCGTTTTTCTGACCAGACCGACTTCATCCCTGTAGGCGTCGCCCGTAAATCCGCCTGCATACCGTATCATATCGGCCAGTGTTTCCTGGGACGTCATTTCGTAATACATCGGGCGTTTTACTTTCCCTGTAATTCCGACCAGCGATATATATGGAGGGACGATGATTATATCGCTGTCATTTAACCGTATATCTCCGCTGGAATCTCCGTCCAGTAAATATTTATAAATATCAGCCGTTTTGATCAACTTCCCTTTGCGGTATAATTGTATCGATCGCAAAGATCCGACGTCATTGATCCCTCCGGCATTGTACAAGGCGTGAAACAACGAAGATAACGAAGATACGGAGTATGTGCCGGGAGCGACCACTTCGCCCATTATATTTATTTGAATAGTGCGTATTTGTCCCAATGCAAGTTTTATTTGGGATGCTCCTTCATGATCTCCTATTCCGGAATACAGTCCGGCAAATTTTTGCTGAACATAGCTATTCGCCTCCTTGATTGTCATCCCGTTCAGGTAAACCGGTCCGAGTCTGTCCACAACGATACTTCCTTCGGGAGATATTGTTTGTCTGACCGACGCCTGAGACACGCCCCAGATATCTATTATGACCTCGTCCCCGGGTCCGAGCCTGTAATCCTCCGGCGTAGGAATATTCACATTGGGAGTAAATGAAAGTTTTTTTTGATTAAAAATATTTTTTCCGAATATTTGCAATTTATTATTGTCCGGCAAATTTTCATTGTCGTCTGATAAAGAAGCCGTTATATCATCCGATAACCCCGTTCGCAATACAGTTCTGTCTGGAACAGCGGCAGAGGCGCCTTGTTTTTCCTGATTCGCCTGATTTTTTATTCTCTCCAACTGGGCTTGAGTAACTCCGCGTTTTAGCAATTCCGAGGCTATTACCTGTTGCGGCGTACCTTTGTCCATCTCTGTTTTTACAAAGCCAATAACCTGACTGTCAGACATTTGCGCAAACAGGAGATGAATAGAGATCAAAGAAATAAAGATACAAAGGATTAGTCTTTTCATACAGCTAAATTAAAGTATTCCAAAATATAAAAATCTTCCGGTTCGAGTAACAATTGAATAACAAATAACATAATTAATCAGGTCTTATCGTTTTTATTTTTGTATAAGGTCTATATTTTTCATGCGTATATAATTTGTTTTTAGATGCTCATAAGGAACTTGCAACATACAGGCTTCGCCAGACGTTGTTTCATACTCTTTGGCGCCGCTTTTGCATGCCCGTTTCATGAAAGATCTCCCGCACTGTGTGACATAAGAACGCATAGAATAAATAATTACAAACACACTTGATATACTTCTACTTTTTTGACTTTGCAAATGTAGGCATTTTTTAGATGAAAGCAAACATATTGTCTGTAAAGTTTTGTCGCTGTATAACATTCATGATTAATTCGGGAAAATGACCATTTTGTCGGATTAGGCAAGAGAAATAGACAGTTTTATAACAGGATATGTCGGGATGATTGAATTTTGCAGTGTCTGGGATGCGTCGCCCGGTAGAATGGAACAGGCGTCATTATTTTTTGCATCCGGTAGGGATGCGTCCATGCTGTTACAGGTTATTTATTTTTTCATCACATAAATGTCCGAATAATTCTTTCTCTACAATACAGCAGATTATATGGCCTATCAATATATGGGATTCCTGTATTCGCGGAGTATCGGATGAAGGCGCTTTCAGGCAGATATCACAGATATCCGTCGTTCGTCCGCCCGTTTTACCTGTAAGAACAATTGATCTGACGCCTTTTTCGCGGCATGCCATCAGCGCCCTGATTATGTTTTCGGAGTTGCCTGAAGTCGTGATTCCAATAAAAACATCTCCGGTTTGGGCATGAGCCTGAACCTGGCGTTCAAACAATTTATCGAAACCGTAATCGTTGCCGATGGCCGTCAGGATAGAAGTATCCGTACTTAGCGCTATTGCCGGCAATCCCGGTCGATCAAAGTAAAAGCGACTGACAAATTCCCCGGCAATATGCTGGGCGTCAGCTGCGCTGCCTCCATTTCCGGCCAATAAGGTTTTGAATCCCTTCCGATAAGCGTCTGTAACTGTTTCGGCTGCATGTTGAATATTTTCCAGTAAAACGGCGTCGGCCAATAACGATTTTTTTACCGAAATGGAGTCTTGTATCTGGCGTATGATCGTATCTTTCATGTTCGTCATTGTTTTGTACAAAATTAGCGTTTTTAGATCAATAAACCGTTTAAATTTTAGTCAATAAAGATCTTTGGTTCTAAAAAACGGATCTTTATTTGCCGGAAATTTTATCGTTTAGCCCGCTTGGACATGAGAAATAAACAATTTATACTTCACGCGGCATACCATGCGTTTTTTTACCATATACTTTCCATGCACAAAACCATGCCGTGCGCGGTGTATAACAAGATATGCCGGGGTGATTGAGTTTTGCGGTGTTCTATCCCGTAGGGCATAGCCGTCAGACCAAGTCTGAAAGCCTTCCATATGCCGGGTGAAATTCAAAACCATATTCGTATGAAATTCAGATAGTTATAAGATTTGAATAATAAAATTTCATTTTTAACTGCAAAAAATATCCCGCTTATGCTTATCTTTGCAATATGGAAAAAACAATATTTAAATACCTGGAATTTTCACTTCCCATACACAATTGTGTTATCATACCGGATTTTGGAGGCTTCATTTTAAATATGGAACCGGCAATCTTTTTATCCACCGGTGAAATAGATCCGCCAAAACACAATATTGTTTTTAATGCCGAATTGAGTCATGATGACGGTATTATAGCGTCCTGTATCGTTAAGGATGAAAATATATCCTATAACGCCGCTTGCAAAAAGATCAAAGAGTTTGTCGCAGCAATCAAAAAGGAACTGAAAAACGGCAAAACGGTTCCCTGTGGCAATCTAGGCTCATTGACGTCCGATAACGGGATGAATATTACTTTTGTCCGAAGCAAGACGTTTGCATGGCCTGCGTTTTTCGGGTTATATCCTGCCGGAATAAAACAGCTTGCCGAGATAGACAAGATGAGCGTCAGGGCCAGAAGAGATACTTCCTTGAAATATACTATAGGAAGCATAGCCGCCGCCGTAGCTGCGGTTGTCCTTTTTATGACGCCCATTCATATCAAGGATAGCAATAACAGGGTTATTCAAAACGCGGATTTTATATCGACAGTCACAAGTTCTCTGTCGTACCTGCACAAGGAACCGGAAAAAACCGGCATGCCGGCGGATAGTATCAAGCCGGCTGATGTTGCAAGCGACGACAGCCCGGTCAATACAAAATCTGTACGTACCTATTATATTATTGTCGGAGGCGAAAACACAATCGGGAAAGCGGACAAACTGCTCTCTAAAATTAAAAGTTACGGCTTCGAGGACGCGGATATTGTGGAAGGAGGGGATAGATACAGGATATACATATCTTCCTTTGATGATAAAACCCTGGCCGAATCTTTTCTTGATACTTTCAGAAAGGAGAATCCTGAATTTGAAACCGCCTGGCTCTATTCCAAAAGGAAATAGCCGGACAGTAATCGCAAGAATAGAAAAAAGAACCCGGAATTGTCCGGGCTTTTTTATTTATCCGTTCCATATATCCCAGGCTGCAAGAGCCTGCAATTCGAGCATTTCCGAACCGTTTTTCACCTTGGAACCCCTTTCTTTACCGAGCCTTAAAAATTTCGTTTCGGCGGGATTGTAGACCAGGTCATACAATAAACAACCGGAAGTCAAATATTGATAAGGAATATCCGGAGCTTCGTCGACATTCGGAAATGTGCCCAGCGGCGACGCGTTTACGATTACCGTATATTCATTGAATGTACTTTCGTCCAGATCCCGGTAGGCCAGTTGTCCTGCTTTTGGTGTACGGGAAACACAGGTAAAGTCCAGCCCAAGGCTTCGCAGTCCTCCGGCCACGGCTTTGGAAGCGCCTCCTGTTCCCAGTATCAATGCCTTGCGATGAATATTCCGATCTATCGAAGGCCCGATGGAGTTCCGAAAACCGATAATATCGGAATTGTATCCGGCCAGCCTGACCCTGTCGCCATCCCGCAAGAACTTTATGACATTTACCGCTCCAAGTTCTTTTGCCGGCGGGTCGAGTTCGTCCAGGTATTGAATGATCTTTTCCTTGTAAGGTATGGTCACGTTCATACCCTTAAGATTTGCATGCGAGTTTACTATATCCGGAAATAAAGAAATATCCGGAATCTCGAATTTTACATATTCCGCATCAATATTCTCTTTCGCAAATTTCCCGGTAAAATAACGGGGAGAAAAGGAATGAGCCAGCGAATTTCCTACTATTCCATATAGATCCATAGTGTAACTGTATTAAATTTGAGAACATGGTTGAATTTTCCACGAATATTTTCATGTGTACATAATTTGTTTTTTTAAGGTCACATGGAACTCGCAACATGTTCATGCTCTTTGAGCAAGTTTTGCATGCTCGTTTCATGCGGGAATAACAATCGCTTGTTTCCTGCCTTTCATTCATTTTCAGGCCGGTTTTATTTTCAGGTCGGTTTACCCCTTTATCTGGCTCCGACAGCCCGCTATTGTCGCTTCACAAAAGAAAAACCGACCTGAAAACCGACCTGAAAACCGACCTGAAAATTTAAGCGATGAAAAATAAATAACCTGTAACAGCAGGGATGTATCTCTACAGGATGCAAGCATTGCAAAATACAATCATTTCGACATATACTGTCATAGTTGTTTATTTCTCATGCCTAAACGGTTTCCTGACCATAAAACAAAGAAGTATAAAAAAAGGACAACGCCATTCGGCAATTATCCCGTTTCCATGTCATCAATAGCTGTTACCTGGCGTTTTCCTGTTTGTAGCGGCTGTTGAGCAATTGTATCACATCTTTTGTTATATCGTAAGAATCTTTAGCCAACAGGATATTATCCAATCCCGTATTACTGAAAATTATCTGATACTTCGCTTTCTTGTTGTAATCTTTCAGGCACATGCGTACCGAGTCGGTTATCTCGGCGGTAACTTTTGCCTGCTTTCTCACATATTCGTCCTGCAAGCGTTCTGCCGTAGCGTGAAGGTCGGTTTCCAACTTCTGTATACGGGTTTGTTCCAGCTGGGCGCGCTCCTGGCTTAAGAACGCGTTATTTTCAATTTTCTTGCGAAAATCGGCTACTTCCGCTTCAAACTGTCTTTGTTTCTTGTTCAATGTCGCGTTGGAACTGTTATACTCTTTCATTAAAACATCGTTCGCGTCTTTCGCATAGTTGTAGTTGAGCAGTAAAGAATCCACATTGACATAAGCGATGGATAATACGCCTGTGGAATCGCCTTCAGCAAATTGTAAAGACGCGCTTCCTTCTTCCGTACCTTTTTTATCAAGCGTAAAAAACAAAATAAACAAAACGATTATTGCAACTGCGAATACGCCGTTAATAACATAATGCATTCCGGCTAGCCCGAACCGATTTGTTCCCGACGAGCGCGTGTCGCATATTTCTTTTTCTTCCTTAGAGATATTCTTCATTTATTTAATTGCATTTAGTTAATCTTTTTTTAATAAAGAAAGTTTGTCCATACAAGATACGGATACAAATATATCCTTTTTTTAGAACGACTTGGCAAAGATATATCTTTATGTTAAAAAAACATTGCATTAAAACCTTTAAAAGATGCAAAAAAATTGCTTTTTATCTGTTATCTGTATAATTTTATATGCTATTACTAAACAAAGTAGATATCTACTAAAAAATTAACGGAATATGACAATAAAAGATTTAAAGCCCGGCGCTGTGTGGAATTACTTCCATGAAATAAGCCAAATCCCGCGCCCGTCGAAGAAGGAAGGTAAAATAACCGCTTATCTGCTTGATTTTGCGAAAAAGCATAATTTGGAGGCGAAGAAAGATGATGCAGGGAATGTGCTTGTTACCAAGCCTGCCACTAAAGGCAAAGAGAATCTGCAGACCGTCATACTTCAAGGGCATGTAGACATGGTATGCGAGAAAAACGGCGCTACTGTCCATGACTTTGATAATGACCCGATAGAAACAATTGTGGAAAACGACTGGTTGAGAGCAAACGGAACCACACTCGGCGCTGATAACGGTATCGGAGTCGCGGCGGCTTTGGCGATCCTGGCGTCGGATACGATAGAACACGGAAAACTGGAATGCCTGTTTACCGTAGACGAAGAAACCGGCCTTACAGGAGCTTATGCCTTGAGCAAAGACTTTCTGAACGGGGATATCCTCATCAATCTGGATACTGAAGAAGAGGGCGAAATATATATAGGATGCGCCGGAGGTAAAATCTCGATCGCCACATTCAATTACAGGCCGGATGCCGTGCCGGCCGATTACTTTTGGTTCAGGACAGAAGTGAAAAAACTGAAAGGAGGGCATTCCGGTTCCGAGATCCATAAAGGCTTGGGTAATGCAAACAAGATACTGACCCGCTACCTGTGGACGCTCGGCAGAAAATATGATTTATCCCTGGCCGAAATCAATGGAGGAAATCTTCATAATGCCATCGCACGCGAAGCCTGTGCTATAGCCGGAGTTCCTTATAACAGAAAGGAAGAAGTGATAATGGAACTGAATACGCTGGCTCCGGAAATCGAGGCGGAACTGAAATACATAGATCCGAAGCTGGAAATAACAGTCGAATCTACCGATGCGCCTTCTTTTGTGATAGACAAGGATACTGCAAACAACTTGCTGAATGTATTGTACGCCTGCCCTCACGGCGTACTGGGCATGAGCTTTGAAATACCGGGATTGGTGGAGACGTCCACAAATCTGGCTTCGGTGAAGATGAAGGAAGGAAACATCATCGAAGTGACCACAAGCCAGAGAAGTTCGACAAACTCATTGAAAGATGATGCGGGAAATATGGTGAATGCCGTATTCACACTGGCCAAGGCGAAAGTTGAACATTTGGCGGGTTATCCGGGATGGAAGCCAAATCCGGATTCCAAAGTGTTGGGAGTAGCCAGGGATGCTTACAGGAGGCTATTCGGCAAAGAGGCAAAGATAATGGCAATCCACGCCGGCCTCGAATGCGGGCTGTTTCTGGAGAAATACCCTCGTCTGGATATGATTTCGTGCGGCCCTACAATCAGGGAGGCTCATTCTCCTAACGAAAAGGTAAATATACCGTCCGTAGAGAAATGGTGGGCGTTTTTATTGGAAATATTAAAGAATATCCCGGCGAAATAAGTGCGCGATATCTGCTTGCAAGTATATGCCATGTCGACAGAAGAGTACTTGTTGACATGGCTTTTCAAATTGTCGCACTGCAAAAAAAGAATGGCCAAATTCATTTAACACAAAGGACACAAAGCGTATCACAAAGGGCGCCAAATCCATTTATACCGTGCATGGCATGGTTTTGTGCATGGATGGTATATGGTAAAAAACCTCATTTCCACCTAATTTTTCCAACAAAACAACCTCAGTAGCGTATCACAAAGGACACAAAGAATTTCCTTTGCAGATTTTGCGGATTCTTTGCATTAAAAATTTTGGAGTATAAAAACCTCGTTTTTACCTAATTCCAATAAACAAAACAACCTCGGTAGCAATGGAATATCATACATCCCCTCAACCTCTTATGTAACATCCCCCTCAAGCCGCTCATTGAAATACCACACTCCCCGTGTTACTATTATGCGTGCTGCATGAAAATGATAGGGGACTCATTACCTGTTTGTCAGTGTATTAAATAGAAAGGCGAAACATTAGTTTTTAATGATCAAATCCATATAAACAGGCAGATGGTCACTGTAACCGCCCGGGTATTTAAATCCCGAATAAGTGCGGAACGGCTTTTGGCCGCCATACTTTTTATTGTCATCGTGCAAAAGGAAAGCCGCGGAATAGACATGCGCTTCCTTGCCTTTTATGGAAATCCCGGAAGAGGGGCTTAGCAAATTACCGCTTACGATGAACTGGTCCAGGAAATTCCATTTCCCTCTGTATTTGTATGATCCCGCATTTTTCTCGTGTACGCGGTGATAAAACATATTATATAGCCTTCTGTCTGAAATAGAGCCTGTAAGCCCGTGCGCGGCAAGGATTTCGGACAGGCTTGTGTCATTCGGGTAATCGTTGAAGTCGCCCATGATAATGATATTCGCTTTTTTGCGAATGCGGAAAATACTATCCGTTTTTTGCTTCAGAAGTTCCGCGCATTGGATGCGGTCGGGCCTTGTCCTGCTGATTCCGTCGCGCCGCGACGGAAAATGGCATACAAATATATCCAGTATTTCGTCGTTGACGACTTTGCCTGTGACATGCAGTATATCCCGGGTGGTTTTCAGGGCGTTTGATTTCAGAACGGGGGTATAAAATTTTTTGCTTGTTATCTTTATTTGGTCCCGTTGATAGAGCAAGGCGACATTCGAGCCTCTGCCGTCTTTCGATTTGGTTATTATATATTCGTACTTGTGTTTTCTCAGATCAGCCCTTTTTGTCAGGTCAAACAATACCGAATCATTTTCAACTTCGCAGACGCCGATCAAAGCCGGCGGATACTTCCCGCCGACAGATGATATGACTTTGCTTATATCATTCAGCTTTTTCCAATATCGGCGGTTGGTCCAGTGCAATTGCCCGCCCGGCGTGAAGTCGTCATCATGCGTGTCGGGATTATCCTTCGTATCATACATGTTTTCCACATTATAGAACATAACGCGGAAATTCTCCTGTGCGCCGGCGGGCAAGCAGGAAGCCAACAGTATAATTGCTACAAGGAGCGCCTTGATCCGTTTACCTGTTCCATTCATAGCAGCCTGTATCGGGATTAGAGTCATTTAGCCGGGATTGTCCTTTCAAATCGAAAGGCAGAGTATGCGAATACGCCTTGTCTCCTTTGTCTATAGCCGGAGAAAGCTCTTGCAATTCGAAGTTGCAAGAATAAATGCCTCCGGTATTCAAGTCCTTGAACAAAGGATCCTTGTTCCATATTATATGTTCAAAACAAGAAGAGGACGTTTCGGTTCCTTTTATCAGACAGTTTATAAACCGGAGATTGAACGCGGCTCCGGGAATCATATCCATCTTAATCTCTTTATTTGCAGAGCCATAGACGATGGAATTGACAATATCGCATTTAGTCAGAGGCGTCTCTTTGTTGCCGCGTATCATCAGGCTCTCGGTAGTCCTTGCCGACCACCTGAAATAATTGGCAATGGTGCAATGCAAAAATGAATATTCGCCGCCGATTAATGTCAGGGCGGCGCCTTTTGAGTTGACCAGCAAGCAATTTCCTGCGTCAATATTGCAATTTACAGACAATATGCCGTATTCCGATGTGTTTTG
This sequence comes from Prevotella sp., assembly GCA_031273295.1. Classification (GTDB taxonomy): domain Bacteria; phylum Bacteroidota; class Bacteroidia; order Bacteroidales; family Dysgonomonadaceae; genus Dysgonomonas. The sequence continues at coordinate 9,213 of JAISSD010000287.1, read as the reverse complement.
TACAACCGTATTTACAAGAGCGGCTTTTTTATACTGTATACCGGATGCGTAAAATGTCATGCCCTTTGCGGCGTTCCGTATGTTTATATTCTCCAGGTGGTTGCCGTGGCTTTCGGGGTAAAAATACACCCCTTCCCATTGTCCGGGTACATTATCATAAGGAATACCGGCTCCAATCCTGTCGAAACGGTCTCCTCTGAAAATCACGGGTTTATGTATTGCGCCCTTAGCTTTCAGAGTACCGTGTATCCGGATGGAAGCATTATTCCGGAAGAAAATCCTTGTCCCTTCTTCCACAGTAGCGGTAACTCCTTTGTTGACGACTATGGAATCATAGACCAGAAGCGGTTTTTTACCGGTAATTACCGAATCTTTGGTGATCCTTTCGCCTTTCCATACATATACATTTTGCCCTACGGCTTCAAGTTGCAGGTATTGTATGTTTCCGTTTGTTTCAAACCTGATGGAATCGCGTATCAATAAAGGATTTTCGGCTTCTGAAGGATTAACGGCGACCTCTATGAAACCGAACAGGCTATCCTTTTTCAGAATTTCCACATGAGTCAGTTTTGCAGCCTTTTCTCCGTCAATGTTCATTCCGAATCCGCTTTTTGCGGAATTCATCAGTTCTATTGATCCTATGACAAGCGATTTGCTGTTTTTGTTATATATTTTGAACTGCCTGGTCGCAGAACCGATACCGGTAAACACAGTGTCGAAACTGATTGTATCCGATGAAAATACAAGCTTCCCGCCGGAAGAAAGATCATCGTCGTTTGAGCAGGCAAGAACCGCAAAGAACAACGATATATACATAACAGGATGTAAAAGTCTTTTCACTCGGTTTGTTTTTTAGCTGCAAACCCCGTCTATGGAACAGGATCGCCCGCCGATAATTTCTCCTTTTCCGGAAGGCGCTCCGTTTTGCTCCCATTCGGCGTAGGATCTGGTCAGGACTTCGAGATAGTCTTCAACCGGGATAGAGCCTTGTACTATCCGGTTGTTGTTGAATACATAAAACGGAATATATTCCAGATCAAGTTCGTTTTCGCCATATTCGGTATCTTCTTTGATCTTGTCAAGATAGTTGTCGCTGTCCAGCATTTCCATGATGGCATTTTCCTTTAGCCCTGTTTGTGCGCCTAATTTCACAAGGGTATTTTTATTACTGATATCTTCTCCTTTCACAAAGTAAGCATCGAACAGCGCTTCTTCCGCTTCGGTAGCCAGGTTTGATTCATCCGCCAGTTTTACCAGGCGGAGGGCGCCGGACGTATTGGCAACAACAAGATTGTCGTAATCGAAATTCAAGCCCGCTTCTTTCGCCAGTTTTGCCGTATTGGCCATTGTTTCACGGGCTTCGTCCACACTTGTATTGTGTTTGCCGGCAAAGTAGCTGTAGATATTGGACTCCGACGCCTTTTGGGGCAAATCAGGGTCCAGTTCATAGCTGTGCCACACAAGTTCAATATTATCTTTATAGGGAAAGCGGCTTAATGCCATTTCCAGTTTCCGCTTTCCTATATAACAATACGGGCAGGCTATATCCGACCATATATCTATCTTCATTTTATCCGTTTTTCGGTTACGGGCCGCTTTTTCAGTCATCAGTCAACGGGGTAACGTTTTTTTACTTCCATCCTGTCTAAAAAAAATCAAGACTTTACGATTAGCGATCGACAAAACAAAAGCGGGTCAAACCTGACGCATTCTTCATTTTTAATTCTTGAATTGACGCCGGAAGTCGACGCCCCCTTCGGATACAAAGATAAAATTAATTTGCAATATTCCGCCTTTTAATCTGCAATAGTTATGAAATGCGAGTATCCGCCGCAATGCCTGAGTGTGATATAATATACTATCATTCAGTGATTACATGGGATGATCTAAATAGGAATTCGATACGGTATCAAAGTTTTCGTATCCGGTTTTGCCGGTTCATGCGTAGAGAGTATGGCGATGGTATGACAACAGTCAAGAATAAAGCGGGTTGTAGATGGACTGTAAAAAATTTAAACTTTGCGTACTTTGCGGGAAAACTTTATGTTGCGGTTACAAAGAATTTCTTTAAACGCAAAGAGCGCAAAGCAAGGCGCAAAATACACAAGAAAAAAGAAGAACGGGTTCTTTGTAAAAAAAATTAAGAAAATTTGATAATCTATTTCATAATATTACGTAATAAATAATTACATTTACACGTATGAATATATAAAAGATTATTATGAATACAAAATTGACATTGAATTTGAATAGGGATACAGTTGAAGATGCCGGATATTACGCCAGGACTCTCAAGACCGGTTTGTCCAAACTCATTGAGAACTATTTGAATACTCTTACAGGAAATTCCTCTGTTTCAAATAAAACGAGTCCTTTGGTCAAGAGCCTTACAGGGGTTATTCCTGATGCAGTAATGGAAGAACGGAAGAATTACAGGGATTATTTGGACAAAAAATATTCATAGTTATGGATTACAACAAGTTTTTAATTGATACGAACATAATTATTGAATTACTCGCTAAAAGGGAAAGCTTCTATCGGGATACTCAAAATTTATTCACATTGGCAGATGGCGCCGGGACACGCTTTCAATTTTATATTTCCGCTTTGTCTTTTGCAAATGCACAGTATATCTTATCGAAATATTTGAATCAGGATGAAATACGGGAAAATTTAATAAAGTTTAAACCATTTGTGCGGGTACTGCCTCTGGATGACAAAATTCTGGAGTTGGCGTTAGCTTCTGATTTCAGTAATTTTGAAGACGCCATTCAATATTACACGGCTTTAGAGCACGAATTGGATATAATCGTAACCAGGAATAAAAAAGATTTTAAAACATCGGATCTTCCGGTATTGAGCGCCGGGGAATTATGGAAGTTAATAGTGTTGCGGTGATACGATGACAACCGCAACCATTATTGGCTTTAGCGTAATTGCGACTGCGACTGTGACTGTGACTTTCCGGATGCAGTTTCTTTTTTAGTTTTGCGGATTATTCTGCATTAACATGAATGCAGAACAAAAGTAAGCCTGACTAATGGATTGACTGAAAGTATTCAAGGTGGTGGATGCTTGTGTCCGGGGTTGTTTTGTTTATTGGAATTAGGTAAAAATGAGATTTTTTACCATATACTATCCATGCACAAAACCATGCCGTGCACGGTATATCACAAAGGGCGCAAAGCAAAGCAATTCAAATTGTTGCACTGCAAGAAAATCCGTTTAACACAAAGGGCGCAAAGTGTATCACAAAGGACACAAAGAATTTCTTTTGCAGATTTTGTGGATTCTTTGCGTTAAAAATTTTGGAGTGCAAAAACCTCATATCCACCTGATTTTATTGATAAAACTAAATTTATGGCAATCCGCTAAGGCCTTGTTTTCCAGTTACTTTTTGCGGGTGGCGATTCATCGTTTGGGGACTCAGTAGCAAAGAATCATATAGTCCTCCAACCTCTCTTATGTAACATCCCTCTCAAGCCGTTTTTAATTTTTCCGTAAGAGCTTCTAACTGTCTTGTTTTCCGCTCAATTGAAATACCGCACTGCGTGCTGCATGAAAATGATAGGGGACTCATTACCTCAAAAATCGGGAAGAAGCCGGGAGGTTAATGCGGGCACCAACCCTGTCAATGAGCTTTCGCCCGGACGGGATAATAGAACATGGCGCTGATTATTGCAGGTATTGCGGTCAGGTATTGCATGATGTGGCGGGCATTCCCGTACTGTCCGCCAAGAGGTTGAAATTCCGCCTGTGCATCCCCGTTATATTGAACCAATAGTATCTATACATCTTTTTTAAATTTATTTTGTTAAAAATGCGTTATCTTTTCAGTATGGAATGCAATTGTTTTTGAGACAAACGTCTCGACAAGCACTATATTATGGCATGAGGAATAAACAATTTATAACGGTATATGCTTGGAAGATTGAGAGGTGTGAATCCATCCCTTGTTTTTTGACCTGAGTAGTTACCCGTTTTTTATATCCCATCTTAACAAAGGCTTTTTTAAGGCATTATTTTGTATTTATGGCTTCAACAAAATCAAGTTTAATTAAATCCCAGTATTTCCCTTTTAGACACACTGGATCCGGATCGTTTTCTGCAAAATCAAACTGTGTGAGATTATTAATAACTTCTTTCTCATTTCCGGCATAAGGGTAACGTTCTGTATAGAATGAAAGCATCAGGTCAATGCTATAACTATTTAATAACTCATGCAAGTCCCAGAAATCTTTCTTCCGTCCATTTCGGGAGAACACATCCAGCTTCATTGCTATAATATCCTCAACATCTGTCAATCGAATATTATTAACCTCTTTTACAGGACGGATAAAAGGATCTGTGTAGTATAAATCCAGCTTGATATAATTAGAAGCAGAATCTCCGATATAGAAAGATTTTCCAAATCCGACCAAATCAATTTCAGATGTGGAAACATAAGGAAAGGCTTCGTCCAAATAATCTTTTATAGCCTCAAAATCAATACTGCCATATTCATAATCCGTAAACAAATCAATATCAACAGACTCCCTGTGCCCAAGCTGCAAACTTAATGCAGTACCACCAACCAGTCTGAACGGTTTCAATATGCCGGCTAACATCAACTTGTTTAATGATGTACATAGCAAAGGAGTAATCGTATTGTAGTATAGCATAGTCTTATACCTCTGATAGAAATTTATTTGCTTTATCTCTGACAGAAGGCTTGATATCATTATAAAAATTTAAAGCTTCATTTATAGTATCTTTTCCATAGAACCGAAAGATCTCCGCTTTTTCCTGTTCATTTCCCCGTTCAAAAACCCGCCGGATAACCGAGCGTTTATTTTTTACCCAATCAATATTTTCTATTTTTGTATCCCAGAACAGAGTCGGATTTATTTTTGTCAAATCCGGATGATAGTCCCTGTACTTTTCCTTTTTAATTCGGGCCATATCATAATACACTTGCAGTATCATAAAGAATCCTTCTTCAAAGTTCAAAGCATTCTCTATCTTCAATGCAAGCCCGGGATTCATCCGTCTCTTGCCCTTGGTTATCGCAACCAAGGATTGAGGATATTCATCAATAGATAACGCAAAGCGGCTTTTCGTCATCTTTCTCTTCTTTAATTCCCGGTCAAGAAAGATACCGGGATGAATACCTTTTATTATATCTATTATTGGATCCATAAGAATAGTTGGATATTGATGGCTGCTGCCAAGTTAATATCTTTATATATTTTACAAATATACTTGTTTATCTCTTGTTTATGGAACATTTGACCGGCGCTTAATGTTTTTTGATTTGATTTGGTTGTGGCTCTTTGATTTGTGACAAGCTTTTATTTTTGTATCTGTAACAAGGTGTCTTTGATGAAGGCGTTCAAAATTGTTGTTAACAGCCTTTCAGTTTCATCTATTATGGAGTTGTGGATACGACAAGCAATGGTTGGTGATTTAACGAAGTAATAACCATATATGGAATCAAGATTATCTTTTGCTTCTTGCGACCAGTGCAGCTTCATTTTCTTTTTATTGTATTATGGGGTATGGTTTTACCGGCTTTTATATCATTCAAAAATGCAGGTATACCGGCTTTTAGTTCTTCTATGGAATATTGACAGGGGAGGGCGTGCCGATTGAAACGCTCGATAATCCCTGCAAGTTCATCCAACAATGTTTCATCATCTATATTTAATATTTTCCTTGTTAAGGACGCTTTTTTGTTTTCCAGTTCTAATGTTGTCATACCAAACTTCTTTCTTATAGTTTTATTTTACAAATATACTTGTTTATCTCTTGTTTATGGAACATTTTATATCTCTTTTTGATTTGGAATCTGTTTGAACTTTTCAAGAATATGGTCATTGGGCGGATGACAAAATACCGGAAGATATGTCGACAACCCGACACAAACCTTTTTTCTTTCCTTCAATCTGACCGTTTTTTCCCCCCTTTGCTGTCATCCTGATTTGCCGGGAGGCCAGGAAATCTGGTATTTTGTTTGCAGCTCTGAATACTTTTTAATATTTTTGCCTGTTCATTGATTCGGAGATATTTGTCAATACAGTCATTTTTAATGATTTATTGGCCAGGTATGTTATTTTTTTGTTCTCTGGCTTTTTTTCAGGAATTTATTTGGTGCGAAATGCCGGTTAAAAATTAAAAGGATGAAACACGCTATATTGATAACGGCATACAAGTATCCGCAGCAATTACGCGAAATAATAGATTTTTTTGACGAAAACTATTCGTTCTATATCCATATAGACAGGAAGAGCCGGATCGCTGATCCCGATATTAAAGCGCTGGCGTCCAGGCCAACAGTTAGACTTGTCTCCCGCGAATACAAAGTTAACTGGGGCAGTATCGATCATCTTAAAGCCATCCTGCTTCTGGCGCGGGAATGTGTCAAGGATAAAAGTGCAGATTATGTCCACCTGATCACAGGACAGGATTTTCCTGTAAAATCGCCGCACCGGATAACCGGATATTTGCAAGAGAACTACGGAACAGAATTCATTTCCGCCTGTCCATTGCCTCTTAAAACCTGGCTGGAAGGAGGGCTGAACAGAGTCGTATACTACAATCTATATGAAATATTCGACGCGAAGAGTTGGCAACGCGTATTTATCAAAGCATTCATACTGGTGCAGAAGATAGCGGGATACAAGCGGAAGCTGCCGTCCGAATTGCAAGACCTCTACGGCGGTTCCACATATTGGACGCTTACTCGCCCCGCGGTGGAATACTTCCTTGATTTTCTCGATAAATATCCGCATGTTCTCAAGGCGTATAAATACACTTTTTGCGCCGAAGAAATACTCCTCCATTCCATACTGATGAATTCTCCCTTTAGAGAAAAGGTAGCCAAAAAGAATCTGAGGTTCATGTTATGGGAACACCGTGACGGGCTATCTCCCGCAAATCTGGATGAAAGGGACTACGAGAACATTGTCGGTTCGGAAGCTTTCTTTGCCCGAAAATTCGGGTATCCTGTCTCTGAAAAGTTGCGTGACAAATTAATGACGCATTTGTCGAATTCTAATAGCGGTTAGAATCTTTCAGGGCCTCCCTTATATTACCGAAAACGGCCGCCAACAGGAAACGTACTTGCTTTAGCCCGTTTTCATCAATGCCTGCCAGCGCGGCCTCCATTGTCCGGTGTACGGCTTTGTTGGCCTGTTCTTTTATTGATTTGCCCAAGTCGGAGAGAAATATATAATTGGAACGCCTGTCTATGGCAGAGGCATTACGATATACGAGGCCTTGTTTAGCCAGATTGTCTATCAGGCGCGTCATGCTCGGTTTATCTTTGAATGTCGAATTACATAAAGTCTGCTGGGTCACGCCGTCTTCGCGCCAAAGGAATGCCAGCACGGTCCATTGTTCGGGGGTAATGTCAAGCCCTTCCTTACGCAGGTTGCGGTGCATCATGCGGTTGATTGCCATCGACACTTTTCCGTTTATAATGGGGAAGATGAGGTCTAAATCCTCGTCCAGGCTGAATACTTCTTCATTTTTCATTTGCGGTTACTCTTATATGGCTTTCTTGTTGCATGCAAATGTAAGACAAGAAGTTCGCCTGTCAAAGATTTTTTAGAGCTTTAGCATTTGTTATATTAATAAAAAGCTCTATCTTTGCACCTCATTTGCAAAAATGATATGTTTAATTTCTAATTATTTAATTTATGAACAATTACGAAACCGTTTTCATTTTGACTCCCGTTTTGTCTGATGTACAGATGAAGGAAACGGTAGATAAATTCAAAACTATTTTGACCAACGAAGGGGCGAAAATAGTAAGCGAGGAAAACTGGGGACTTCGCAAACTGGCTTATCCGATTCAGAAGAAATCCACCGGTTTTTACGCGATGTTAGAGTTTGATGCTGATCCGTCTGTTATCGCTAAACTGGAAATCAACTTCCGCCGTGACGAACGTGTGATCCGCTTCTTGACTTTCCGTCAGGATAAGTTTGCGCACGAATACGCACAGAAGAGAAGAAATCTAAAATCACCTAAAAAAGAAGTAGTAAAGGAGAACTAAATTATGGCACAGCAATCAGAAATCAGATATTTGACTCCGCCTTCAGTTGACGTCAAGAAAAAGAAATACTGCCGTTTCAAAAAGAACGGCATCAAGTATATAGATTACAAAGACCCTGAGTTTTTGAAGAAATTCCTTAACGAACAGGGGAAAATCCTTCCTCGCCGTATTACCGGAACATCTCTTAAATTCCAGCGCCGTGTTGCACAAGCTGTAAAAAGAGCCCGCCATCTGGCTTTGCTTCCTTACGTTACAGACTTAATGAAATAATAAACAAGGAGGAAAAAGAAATGCAAATAATATTGAAAGAAGACATCCTTAACTTGGGATATAAAGATGAAATCGTAACTGTAAAAAACGGTTACGGACGTAATTACCTCATACCTCAGGGCAAAGCCGTGATAGCATCAGAGTCTGCAAAGAAAGTTTTGGCCGAGAATCTGAAGCAACGCGCTCATAAACTTGAAAAAATCAAAAAAGACGCCGAGGCTTTGGCTGCCAAACTTGGAGGAGTGTCGCTTACTATCGGAGCAAAAACAAGCTCTACCGGTACTATCTTCGGTTCCGTAACCAATATTCAAATTGCGGAAGCTCTTGATAAATTGGGCTGCAATGTGGAACGAAAACTGATCATCATCAAAGATGCAGTGAAAGAAGTAGGCGCTTACAAGGCAGTCGTTAAGCTTCACAAAGAGATTTCGGTGGAGATACCTTTTGAAGTAGTCTCCGAATAACGAAAATAAGGAATTAACCGATTGATAGAAAAAGGAGTTGCATTTAGAAATGTAACTCCTTTTTCAGTGTGCCGTGCATGATCATAAAATTGTTCAGGTATGTAGAATATTCGAAAGTCCGGCAGGATTGGGGCTTTCAGGCCTGCCGGTAGACGTGGCGCGCCCTGTCTCTACGAATCCCGCGTTTTTGTGTCGCCCGGTAGAACGAAACAGGCGTCTCTGCGCCTTGCATCCTGTAGGGGTGCATACTTGACGGGATGCAGGCGAAAGTTGTCTTGTTTTTTCTATCGGGCGATACATTCCTGACTGAATTTATTTTTAAAATTCAGAACTCCTGACTTGGCACAGAATAAACTGTCGCATTTTTACAGCGCTTGAATATTCAATATATTTATACAAAGCATATTGCGATATTAAACCTGTCAAGATCACGACAATATCAG
>JAISSD010000273.1 GCA_031273295.1 Prevotella sp. | reverse complement strand
TAATCGAAAGCTCTAACTATACGTTTTTGCGACTCAGTATCAAGTCCGTTATTGTCCTTTTTCGTTTGATTGGATTTTTAGCCATTTAATGTGTTCAATAATAGGTGTAATGTCTTTATTTGTTAAAGTGAATTTTTGATAAACATCATTGATTCTCGCTATAATGACGGCACGTGTTCCTATCAATCTATCTCGCAAAACCAATGATTCCAAAGCAGAGCAAAGTTTACAAATTTCAGATATAGGTAACCCAAAAGTATATGCTTTTATAATAAATGGAATTGCTATTGTAAAACCTCCCAATGTAATCAATGAATGGATTTCAATATTGGTTTGCTCGTCCTTACCAAAAAAGGCACTCAAATGTCCGAAACTTGTCGCAAGTGCTTGAGTAAATTCTTTAACAAACGGAATAGGATTATCTTCCGAAAGACGTTTATTTATCTTTTCAATTGCATTAGATTCCCAAAGTGAATTAAAATAAATCCTCATTGTATAAACCAAAACATCATCTTCATCAATTCTGTATTCAATAGAAGATATTGATTTGTATATTTTTTCAAAACGATTTTTAATCTCATTTATCAAATCATCTTTTTCGTCGCCACCATATAAATGCACATTAAACATAAATTGTGCTTTAATGATTTCTGAATTAGACGGCTTTTCACCTCTGTTATTCTGAAAAATAAACATCTGGATTGCTTCCGATTCGTTTTCAACGGGGTGCGTTGTACAAGTCGCTTCTTGTACAGCATTCAGCAGTCTTAATAATTCGGTTTCTTCCTTTTGTGTAAGTTTAGAAGAAAAATAATCGAAAGCTCTAACTATACGTTTTTGCGACTCAGTATCAAGTCCGTTATTGTCCTTTTTCGTTTGATTAATTACATAATCTTTGAATAACTGACTGTCATAATCTACCGTTTCAAAATGATATGTGCTACTAATCTTAATAATACTTTTAAACGCGAAATCTTCTTCATCTGTTAACTTTCTTATTGATTTCAAACGACTGAACAAAGCTGAAAGAAAAATCACGATTGTTGTCAATCGCTGTTGTCCATCTATGACCCCAAATGTGCCATCTGGCTTCTTTTCAAACAGAAAATGCCCAAAATAATATTTTGAACGTGTAGAACTTTTAATGTAATCTTCCAAATCGGAAAGAAACACATTAACCTGTTTAGGCGCTTTGTTCATGTCTGTTTCTGTATCCCACGAATACGCTCTTTGATAGGTTGGTACAAAAATTTTATTCCCTGCCAACATCTGTTTAATGGTTGTTGATGCATCCATAATTTATATATTTTTTTATCTTTTAATCCAACTTCTGAAACTCAAAATCATTCTTGTTACAACATGCTTTTTGATAATCAAAAGCATATATCCGCAGATAGGTTTCTTTGATTTCCTTTGCGCCATTGTAGAATGGGTCGCTTGTGTGCTGCAAGGTTGTTACGGTTATCGACATTTCGGGAGTCAATACCGTTCCGTTTGCTCTTTTTGTACGCTTGGGCGTTACCTTAAATGCTTTCGACATATAATGTTTTTATTTATTTAAATTATTCATTTGAAGTAGTTTATTAAAATAATCGGAGTCTAGTTTTACATCTGTATTTTCATCAAGTCTTCCTGCTCCACTCTTTCTGTCCTCGTCCAGTTCTTCTTCAGCGAATCGGGTTAATAAATATTTCACCGCCTCTGTATCATTCATTCGTTCAATGGTTCTGCGTCTTACTGTATAATAACCTACGCCTTTATAGTTGTAAGCAATCGGCTCAACTAAAATATTTGAGCATAAGGTAGCTCCATCTTCTAATCCGCCATAAATATCATACTTTGCCGTATCTTTGTTTTCAGGATTACTTTCTTCAATAATTTCGTATCCAATGGCTCTGAAAGCGCCTATATAACCTTTTCCTCCTCTTTTAAACAGAAAAATAACATCGCCTTCTCGTACTTGCTTAAGTAGGTTTGTTCTCCATTCTTCACCGTATTCAATTAAAGCCAATACCCAATTGCCATTTTTAAAAGCGTTAATTTGCTTCTCTATATTCAGCATATTAAAATGCCAATATGTGGGATCATTGCCTTTTTGTTGGATGTTTTGAGTCTGATTTTCAGGTTGATTTTTGCTATCTGTCTGTTTATTTGACTCTAATGATTCAGGTTTTTCTGTATGAAAAGAATTGTACAATAAAATTAAACTCCCTTTCTTTTCATTTTCATCTTCTTTTTTTTCTTTTTTCTTTTTTTCTTTCAATATCCCTTGCAAAAGATGCGTAATGTCTGCAAAAACAGATCGTAGATTGGCTGTATCTTTGTCTTCTAAATTATCATCAGCTACATCTTCATAAGATATTTCCGCTATGAATTCTGCCATTTTTTTTATTTGCTTTTCGTTTAAATAAAATACCAATTTATTAAAACATTCTTTTCTTAATTCCTTTAGTGCTTGTATTGTAATGTTCTCATCATCAATCATGTTCCACATTTTCTCTGTGAACTTTGAAAATACTGCAATTTTTTCCTGATAAAGTTTTACGTCTTTATCTTTTTGTGCTTCTGCATCGGATTGTTGAGCAAGTTGCATTGACATTGCGAAAGCTGTCAACATAACCCCCATAACAGCACTGATAATTGCTACAATTCCACTACTTGTAAAAATTGTTGGAATTTGTGCCTCTGAAAAATACAGTAGTACAAAACAAACTATAGATAAACAAATTATTGCACCTAACCAATAAGGAATACTTTCTTTTGTAAATAGTTTAGCAAACACTTTCATAATAAATTCACTTTAAAACAATTACTCTTACTCATCTGGCTTTTCATACTCGCCCCGTTTTTTGAATGGTCTCCGGACTCCATTGCGCTGCTATCATTTGCAGGCGCTTCATTCTGTTTTGAAAAATTTACTTTCAACATAATTATTGATGTTTATTGGGTATAAAGGTATACAAATTGTGATAAATCGCGCCGTTATTTTGGAAGATATCTTTTCCATATTCAATCCAACTTCTGAAACTCAAAATCATTCTTGTTACAACATGCTTTTTGATAATCAAAAGCATATATTCACAGATAGGTTTCTTTGATTTCCTTTGCGCCATTGTAGAATGGGTCGCTTGTGTGCTGCAAGGTTGTTAGGGTTATCGACATTTCGGGAGTCAATACCGTTCCGTTTGCTCTTTTTGTACGCTTGGGCGTTACTTTAAATGCTTTCGACATAATTTTTGGCTTTTATTGGCTGTAAAGATATGCGTCAACCACGACAAACCATGTCATTGCTTTTCTTTTTCGCTCGAAAACACCCGAAAATATTCACTCCGTCAATATTTATTTTCCCCTGTGCGTCAATATCGCATTCATTGCGCTCCGGAATAACTGCAAAATCGCCGATCCACAGCGAGTTTTTCAACGTCCGGTTGTAATTCCGTCGAAGTTCAATGCCCTCTTTTTCGTCCGTCTGCCTGCACGAGCCGAAACAAAGGAACACAGCGGTTATTAATCCGTATAACAGTACAAGTTTCATAGGTATATAATTTTTTTATATAAAATAATTGCTTTACAACTGTAATCGGGAAGTGTGTTTGCAAGAGTTGACAAATGTATACATATTAAATGAAAACAAAAAATTTATCGCTTTTTTTGTTATCTCCAGTAGCAAAAACAGGGAGACGAGGCAGGAAAAAGACCTCCGGCTAAATTCATTAACACAAAGGACACAAAGCGTATCACAAAGGGCGCAAAGAATTTCTTTTGCATCCTTTGGAAAAAGGAATGATGATGATGATAAAAAAAATCAGGCAATTAAAACAAATCACCTTCTGTCGCGGGCGGAATAACTAGCGTTTAATGATGCAGATTTCGGCGCTTTGGTTTTCGCCTTTTTAGGATCCATATTCCCTGCGGCTTTAATAGAATCGTTGATGACCCACAAGCCTTTGTCAAATTCTTTCAACTGGTTTTCGATACTATCCTGCGCATATTTCAGCGCTTCGGGAGTCTTGAATTTTTCTTGCAGGAATTTATTCTCCATAGTAGTCGTCTTGTATATCTCTCCTTCGTACAATCTTAGCCTGAAATAATCATCAATGGTTTTGTTCATCACATTATTCAGATCGGAAGTCATTATCGGCATACGCGCCGCATACGGCCTGAGATGCTCGTAAGGGATCCAGAATTGCGGCTCGCGCGAACTTGTGCCTGACATAGTCGCATCAATATCGTCATCGCCAAAGTAGCGTTGGCGAAACAAAACAGGGCACAAGGCAACCGTTTTCACGCCAAGCGCCGAATTTGACCGGTCAAAGTACCATGCTTCCTTTATATAATAACCTGATATTTCATTACTTGGTATACTGAATTCATCAAATACGTACACATTGCCGTTTTTTTGGTATGTTATTTCGAGCCGTTTCAATACATCGCCGAAATCGACAACCAGATCATCCGCAAACAGATCCTGCCCCTGATTCCAGTCGTATCCGACAAGGCTGCCGTTTGCCATCAGTTTGAATATCATTGTGTACAGGTTCATTTTGTTGCCAACAGGTTGTACGGGATAATATAAAGCCGCGTTTTTACCTTTGTTCAAGTCCAGAAAACGGTATACCTCGCGTATCCATGCCGCATTGGACAAATCCCGGTGTTGAGCTTCATTCATCAGTTCGGCCCGGACAGACAATTTTGGCTCTTCAGGCCTGTTATCCTGCGTTTGCGTTCCCTGCTGTTGTTGCTGTTTCCTTGCCAGCCTGTCGCGAAGCGATTCCTGCCGGTTCTGCGCTTGCATCACATTGGCAAGGAACAGGAAACAGATGGATATTATCGTTATTTGAGCTGTCTTTTTCATCGTTTTTTTCAAGTTACAAGGCGTCAGTAAACAAATTTCCGGTTTTTCATTCCTGTTCACTTCGTCCGGGGTTTTATTTTTTCGATTTTGCAAAACCAACTTGCGTCCTCACGCATCTGAATCCGATATAGGAGCGCGGCTGGTTCTGAAATTCGCCCTCTCTTGCATCCCCCCTGATGTTGCGCCCTATATCTTTCCATGAACCGCCTTTCACTACTTTTTTCTTTATGGCATAAGGGTCTTCCTTTGCCGCGTCATATTTATATTGCGGGTTCATATCATTCATCAGTTCAGCGCCCGATTCGGTGAAGGAGGTGGAAGTCCATTCCGAAACGTTCCCCGCCATGTCATATATACCGAAGCGGTTTGGTATATACGAAGCCACGCTTGAAGGTATCAGGTTGCCGTCTTTCGTGTAGTTGCCTTCTCCCGGTTTGAAGTTCGCCAGAAAGCACGCTTTCTCGTCCATTACGCCTTCTCTGTCCCATGGATACTTGTTTTCGCTGCGTCCGTTACGTGCGGCAAATTCCCATTCGCCTTCGGTCGGCAGACGGAAATTCTCGATAGGGCGCGCATTTCGGGGTTGCCCCATACGATAAAACATGGTGCGCCATTCGGCGAAAGCGGTAGCCTGTTCCCATGTGACGCCTACAACAGGGTAATCGTTGTAGCCCGGATGCGAGAAATACATTTTCATATAAGGCTCGTTGTATGCATTGTTGAAGTCGTTTACCCAGACGGTTGTATCGGGATATATATTTACAATCCTGGTGTGCACAAAGTCGAAAAGGGAGCTTAACGGACGGACTATTGTTTCATTTACCGGAAGTCCTTCGTCATTGATGTATGCCGTGTCTTTGGATATCATCACCACCTGGTTCGGGTCTACGGTTATGTCCGTGTTCAGTACCCTGTCTTGCGGATTCAGCCTGTTTCTGCGTTTGGCGGCTTCCGTATGGTCGAACCATTCATATTTGAAATTCATCTGATTGGGGTCCAGACCTCTTTTCCCTGTTACAGGATGAATGAACGTCACGCTGTTAATAGCGCGTTCTTCTTCTTCCAAAGGCCTTTTCGGGATTGGTCTTTTCCAGTCGAGACGAGGCTTTACGGGTTCGCCGTAACGGTCTTCCGTTATCTTGAACAGTTCGTCTCCGCCAAAAGCCGGATCAGCCAGACGTTCGCGGATAATAGAATCCCGCACCCAATGTACAAACTGACGATACTTGGAGTTTGTCACCTCCGTTTCGTCCATCCAGAAGTTATCAACGGATACGCCTTTCGCACCAGCTTTTATATCCCACAGGGAATCATTTTCGGCGGGGCCCATCTCTATCGAGCCTCTTGATACCAATACCATGCCATAGGGCGACGGCTCGGCCCATGACGAACCTTTTTCGCCGGTCACTTCACCACCGATACCCGAACCTCCCGTCGATCTTCCACAGGAAACCGGCAATGCAAGTAAAGCTATAGTTACAAAAAACAGATGTTTCATATATGTCTACTCCGGCTACTTGTTTCTTAAACTTGATCTCGTTTGTTTGCCGTTATTTTGTATCAATCTCCAAGGGGAAACTTTTTACCGTCATTCTATTCGCCGTACTTCCCCTCCGTGCAGGTACGGCGGGACTTTACAATATTCTTATGCTCTTGCTCGCTTTCACTTCCCGTTTCTTTCGAAGCGGGACGCTGTAGCGTACAAACAACTCATGGCTTCCATGACTGACCTTCGACATATCCGACGTCAGTAGGTCGTATGAATAACCCGCGTCTATGTTTTTTATTTTCAAGCCCAACAAAAATACAAAACCTTCGTCTTTTCTCCAAGATATTCCGCCATTGAACAGTTCATTGTATTCAATTTTTGCCGTAATATCAAATTGACAGGCCACAGCGTCAGATTTAAAAAAGGCGGAAGGCTGTAATTCTATTAACGGATCATGCAGCCTTATATTGTATCCTCCCATCAAATAATAAGCGCGGGCTACGTATGCCGAACTATTATCGTTCAGTCCGAATTTTGGTTCCCAAAGGTGAGTGACCGAAAAACCCGCATAATAACCGGGGGCGATCCATGCTATTCCCAGTCCCGCATCGGCAACTTTACTCCCTCCGGCAGTGGGGAGCGCCGGGTCTAAAGGATCATGATAGTCGCTGGAGGGTATGTGTATTTGAGCGGCGTCGAAATTCACATTGAGCAAACCGCCCTGCAATCCCAGGTGTAAATACCTGTTATTCTTGAACTTGAATTTATAAGCGTATTGACCAAATACATACGTGTTTGAAAACAAACCTGCTTTTTCGTTTGTTATTATTGCGCCTGCACCATGTTCTTTTCCAAAAAAACTTACAGGCATATCAAGTGAAACCACGGAAGTTACGGGAGCATGCGTGACGCCCACCCATTGACGGCGGTGCAACAAGGTACTTTCCATATTGCCTGTTTCGCCGATAAAAGCCGGATTGTAAAAGTTTTTCAACCTCCAGTACTGGCTTATCCGGGCGTCCCATTGTCCGTAAACAGCGACAGAACCGAAAACGAAAAACAAAACGGATAATATGATATGCTTGTACCTCATTCACAAACTGATACGTAAACTATATTCAATTACAGGTTACAGGTTATTTTTACAGTTAACAGCCAAACTCTTTTGATTATAAATTACAATATTTTTAGAACCTGTTTAAATTTCTCAAAAAATAAAGCTCCCTTTTAAAATCAAAGCGCTTCATTGACTAAAATTTAAACGGTTTCTTGATCACTCTTTATATAAACGGTTCAATGACGCCTGAAATTGTACCGGTAACTGATTTACGGTTTAATATTTCTTTTTCCTGAAGCCTTCCTGTAAAGTATTGCCTCTCATTTCCGGATTTTTTATGTAATTGTTGCCGCATGGCAAGGCATAGCCGTAGCGCTCGCCATCCAAAGGTTTTGCAAACTCTATTCCGTTCATACGAAAAGGTTCCATTGTCACGGGATATTTATCCAGTCGCGTCCCGATACTTTGCGGTTTATGGAATATCTCCCGACAAGAAACACCAGGCGCTTTCACTACAAGGAAATAACGCACAGAGAGCGTCCCGAAATATACTGTAACCGCAATCAGAAATACATTTGCCGGTAAAAATTTTCGCGTGTTTTTCATATCTTTGAACAAGAAATATACCGGTATGGAAAATGCAATGGCTATAAATCCGTATCCGAATCTGACAGCGGGAGCCATCGCCAGCCAGAATACAAAACCCGTTAATCCGACAAACCAGACCGTCGCCAATACAGGATCTTCTTTTATCAAGCCTTTTTTCCTGTACAGGGACGCAAGCATCAGCATAGGGGAGATCAATCCGGCCACCACAATACAGATATCCAGCGGATGCCTTTCTCCGAGCCATTTTTGAACTTTTCCGGCTAATGACATATTCAAAATATGATCGCCTAAACCGTACATGGCGTCATAACTTATGGCAAACGATTTTATATACCGCTTCGATTCCATGGCATATTCCGCCGGAAGTTTCCAGTCGAAAGCGAACAGGTCTACCCAAGGACAGGGGTGTATCAGATATCCCGATACAATAACATTGCGGACAAGCCACGGGACAATGACAAGCAGCGCCGCAATACATACAAAAGCTGCCGTTTTGCGATCTTTCTCTTTGATAAGCAAAACAAGGAGATAGAGCGGCACAAGGCATATACAGACCGTAGATACTTTCAGAGTGATGCAGAATACGGGTATCAGCCAAAACAGTATGCTCTTCCTTTTCAAATTCTGCCGGTCTGTCAGAAGCGTAAACAACAGATATACAATGAGCAGATTGGGGAGCAGATCGGACGAAGAACAACCGATATGCGTCTTGTATTCCATGAAGAACAATACGAAGACGGCAAGGAACAATACTGTAAGGAATAATCGCTGACGGCTTGCCTGACGGATAATATATGCAGTCATAAACGCCATACACAACGCATTTATACCGAAAACAAATTCACCGAATAACGGACGCAGACCGAATGTGGAGCATAACAGGAACAGGTTGCTGTTGAAGCCGAAGCGTTCTTCCAGATTCGCCAGACCGGGAACAACATGATATTCTTCGTTCCATAATATATTCTGTATGTGATAACAATATACATCGGGGAACTGCGGGGGAACCAAAAGGAAGAGCATAAACAGGAATCCTGCCAGGCAAACAAGTATAACCTGCAGTACGGACAAACTCTTAACGACCGCTTGCGCCTTGTTTACGATCTCTTTTCTTTTTACGACTGCCAAATATAGAATAGAGACTACACTCAGGGCAACAGTTATTTTTATATCGGACGGCAACCGGATAGACGTGATGCAGACAATTGCGCCTGTAACGCAAAGGCCTGTAAGGAATGTCTCAAAGATAGAATAGCTCTCCTCCCTCTTTAATATCCTCGAATAAAGATTGATGAATATATCACCAAACGAGAAAAAAACAAGCGTTATTAAAAACCAGCACAGTATAACGGCAATCATCCGGGTTGTTTCAAAGTTTTATAAAGAGACCTCAAAATTACAAATTTATTCTGTCAATTATTGATATTTTGCTCGGCATTATACTTCACGCGGCATACTTTTGTGCAGAAATACATTATCCCAAAATGTCTGTTTCAGCATTAATGCATCGGAAAAACACCTGTTTTATACGAATTAATATACCATAATACGGTTATTATCAATATATTACGTTTGCATTTTCCCAATGGCGTCCATTAGAAATCGAAAATTGTAAAGGGGTTATTATCAGCCGGTTATATTCCAATGAATATTTTGGGATAACAGTATAAAAACCTCATTTTTACCTAATTCCAATAAACAAAACAACCTCGGTAGAGCAATGGAATATCATAAGTCCCCCAACCTCATTACATCATTAAAAAATAAAGTTTTCCATCAACATTCTATCCCTGACAGGACAGGGTCGTTGCATTGCCCGTCCCGTCCCGTCCCGTCCCGTCAGGGACGGAATGCGAATAAATGTCCCGTTTATTTTTGTACGGTTCCTTAAATTTTATCATCAAACAATTAACAGGAAAAGAGTTGAAAAACAATGAAGTAATGAGTCCCCTATCATTTTTCATGCAGCACGCATAATAGTAACATGGGGAGTGTGGTATTTCAATGAGCGGCTTAAGGGGGATGTTACATAAGAGAATGGGAATTAGGAATTAGGAATGAAGAATTATACCGTGTTCGGCATGGTTTTGTGCATGGAAGGTATATGGTAAAAAACGCATGAGCATATGAATTCCATGTATATAATTTATGCACAAAAGTATGCCGCGTGAAGTATAAAATGAAAATGTTTTGTATGAAACCGGAATATTTGAAGATGAATTTTATAATAAAGCTTTATTAACAGGCGTGAATATATAGTAATTGGATACAAATTGTATCTTTATACCCAAGTATCAAAAAAACATATACAGTGAAAGTTAAAAATAAAAGATAAATGTTTCAAATAAATGATACGATAGTTGCATTGGATATAATAGAAGAAAATTTTTTGTGCGACTTGTCGGTCTGTAAAGGAGAATGCTGTGTGGAGGGAGACTCGGGAGCTCCTCTCGAAGACGAAGAAGTAAACATTATAGAAGGCTTGCTGCCCCGGATTTGGGACGACTTGTCTCCTGCGGCCCAAGACGCAATCAAACGGCAAGGGGTAGCATACAAAGACAGAGACGGCGACACGGTAACCTCCATTGTCGATGGAAAGGATTGTGTGTTTACATATTACGATGAAAAAGGAATTTGCAAATGCGCCATTGAAAAAGCATACAGCGAGGGGCGCGTCGATTTTTGTAAACCTGTTTCCTGTCATTTATATCCTATCCGTCTAGATAAATACAAGGACTTTACGGCGGTGAACTATCATCGCTGGCGAGTATGTAAAGCCGCCGTATTATTCGGCAACAAGGAAGGGGTGAAGATATATCAGTTTCTGAAAGAACCGCTTGTTCGCCGCTTTGGAGAAGACTGGTACAGGGAACTTGCTCTTGTGGCTGAAGAATATAACAAACAACAAGCCTCTTCCGACCTTTCCATAGGGGATAAGCCTTCCCGTTTGGAGGGTAGGGGAGTGTATTCTTAATCTTTCATTTTAATCATTCATCCTTAAAATTTTATAAGAAAAATGCATCCTCTCTCCCAATTCAAATATTGTCCGAAATGCGGTTCGAAGCGTTTTGTGGAAAATAACTTCAAGTCGAAAAGATGCGAAGACTGCGGTTTTATCTACTATTTCAACTCGTGTTCGTCGACTATTGCCATTATAATAAACGGGAACAAGGAATTGCTTGTAGCTACACGGGCGCATGAACCGGTAAAAGGTACGCTGGACTTGCCCGGCGGTTTTGTGGATATGGAAGAAACAGGCGAAGAAGCGGTAGCGCGCGAAGTGAAAGAAGAAACCGGACTGGACGTGGAACGCGTAAACTACTTGTTTTCCATTCCCAACAGGTATGTATATTCCGGTTTCGAAGTCAGTACATTAGACCTCGTATATCGATGCATGGTCAAGGATACGGGGAACTTAAAAGCTGAAGACGATGTGGCCAGTCTTGAATTTATCAGGATATCGGAACTGAAACCCGAATTGTTCGGGTTGTTGTCGGTAAAAGAAGTAATAAAGGAAATACAAAAAATGAATATATGAAAAAACTACTGGTAGCTTTAGGTTTTGCATTGAGTATGCAATTTGCTTATGCACAGAGATCCGTGTATGCGGAGTCGCCCGGCAGGCTTTTTACGCAGGGTAAGGAGATGTTTTTGGATAATAATTATACAGGTTGTATAAATTCGTTGGAGGAGTTCAAAAAACAGTCGAAAGACGCCGGCCTCATGCCAGAGGCCGATTATATGATTGTCGCGTCTCTCTATTGTCAGGGGAATGCCGGAGATGGCGCAATATTGAAAGATTATCTGGAAAAATATCCTGAAACATACCACCGCAACCGGATATGTTTCTTTGCAGGGTCGATCCATTTTGCCGAAAAAGACTGGCCGAAAGCATTATACTGGCTTTCGCAGGCAGATATGGATTATCTGGATGTGAAAGAGCAGGAAGATCATAGCTACAGGACCGCCTATGCAAATTTACAGGCCGGAAATAGAAACGAAGCAAAACGTCTTTTCGGGTTGCTGGTCCGTAACAATAGCAAATATGCCGAGCCTGCTTCATATTATCTCGCTTATGCTGATTTTCAGGATGGAGAGTACGATAGGGCCGTACCCGTTTTCCGTAAACTGAAAAACAAGGCGGAGTACAGGGAGAAAGCTACATTTTTTTTGATCCAGGCTTCATTTTTGCAGGCTAGCCTTGGCGAAACCA
Organism: Prevotella sp.; assembly: GCA_031273295.1. Classification (GTDB taxonomy): domain Bacteria; phylum Bacteroidota; class Bacteroidia; order Bacteroidales; family Dysgonomonadaceae; genus Dysgonomonas. The sequence goes on along the minus strand of JAISSD010000273.1, from coordinate 15,599 downwards.
TAGCCGAAGGGCGCGATTATATTGCTTCCTATCCCAATAGCGCCAATACGACGGAAGTATATCGCTTGCTGGGCAACAGCTATTATCGTCAGGGTGATGCGCGAAACGCGATAGCAAGTTATGAAAAATATCTGGCGAATGCGGACGCTACATTCCGCGACGATATGTATCAGTTGGCCGAAGCTTATTATCAGACGCATGCATACGACAATGCAATAATCGCTTTGAAGCGGGATGTGGCTTCGACGGACGATCTACTCGGACAGGCCGGATATATGCTTTTGGGACAATCCTTTCTGAAAGTAAATAACACGCCGGCCGCTGTTATGGCATTCGACGCCGCGTCGCGTATCCGGTTCGATAAAACGATTGGCGAAGAGGCTTTATATAACTATGTGATGCTGATGAACCGTGATGGAGGCTCTGCTTTCGGGCAGGCAATAACGGCTTCGCAACGTTTCCTTGCCGAATACCCCGCATCCGGATATACGGACGAAGTGAACGAAGCATTGGCTACAACATTGTTGTCCACAAAGAATTACAATACTGCGCTTGCCGCAATCAACAGCATTCAACCTCAGGGCAGGCAGATCCTGGAAGCGAAACAATTGATTCTTTTCCAATTGGGAGTGCAGCAGTCGATAGACGGGCAGTACGACGACGCCGAACGCAGCCTTGACGCCGCCATCAATATGGGGAATTACAATGCCGCCGCCAGAAACGAAGCTTACTTCTGGCGTGGCGATTTGGCTTACCGCAAGGGAGACTATCGCGCCGCCGCCGCCGATTACTCTACTTATGTAGCACAGGTTTCTCCGGGCGAAAAGAACTATCCGCTGGCGCTGTATAATCTGGCTTATACAAATTTCCAGCAGAAAGATTACGGCAAAGCATTGAACAATTTCAAGAAATACATTTCGTCCGAAGTTGATCGCCGGTCGCCGAACTATCCGGATGCGCTGAACCGTATCGGAGACTGTTACCTGTACAACCGCAACTTCTTCGATGCGGAAAGCTATTATTCGCAGGCTGTAAACGCAAACCCTGCGAATGCCGACTATTCGGAGTTCCAGAAAGCATTTGTACTGGGATTGCAGAGGAACTACAACGGGAAAGTTTCGGCGCTGAATAGCATGATGGCAAAATATCCCGATTCACAGTATTACGACGATGCGTTGTTTGAAAAAAGCCGCGCACTGGTGATGTTGGACAAGGAACAGGATGCCATTTCCGTACTCGAGGAATTGTTAAAAAAATATCCGAAATCGAATCTTGCACAAAAGGCGGGCGTACAGCTGGGCCAGTTGTATTTCAATGCAAACAATCCGGAAAAATCGATAGCCGCTTATAAAGAGGTGGCGAGTAATTATCCCAATTCGGAAGAAGCGCGCGCGGCCATACAAAGTATGGAGGGCGTATACAAGGATATAAATGATATAGGCTCTTATGCCTCTTATGTAAATTCTTTGGGGAATGGCGTTATCCTTTCCGCCAGCCGTCAAGACTCGTTGACTTATCTTGCAGCCGAAAATGTGTATATGAAAGGCCGCAAAGAAGAGTCCAAGGCTGCGTTGGACAGATATTTGCAAGCATATCCGGAAGGCGTGTTTTCGAGCGACGCGCATTTTTATTCAGGCAGTATGGCTTTCGAAGCCAAAGACTTTACTTCGGCGTTGACACATTTCAAAGAGGTGATAAACAGCAATAATCCGAAATATATGGATGACGCGTTGATATATGCTTCGGGTATCGAGTTTGACAGAAAGAATTATGAACTGGCATATGGCGCGTATGAGCATCTGAATATGGCGACATCGAAAAGTGAAAACAGGGATATTGCCCAACTGGGTATGTTGCGATGCGCTTATCTGATGAAAAAAGACAACGAGGTTGTCGCTGCGGCTGATAAATTGTTGCAGGCTAAAGCATCCGGTAATGTGGCTAACGAAGCCCGTTTTTACAGGGGACGGTCATTGACGAATCTGGGACAGCCGGATAAAGCCATCGCGGATTTGCAGGAAGTTGCCAAAGATACGCGCAGCGCGTTTGGCGCGGAAGCTCAATATCTGTTGGCAGAGACCTACTACCGGGTAAAGTCATACGACAAGGCGGAAAAGCAGGTGCAGGCATTTATGAAAGAGGGCACTCCGCACGAATACTGGATGGCGCGGGCTATTGTGGTATTGTCGGATGTATATGCGGCTAAAGGAGACAAGTTCCAGGCCCGTCAGTATCTGGAAAGTTTGCAGGTAAACTATAAAGGTTCGGAACCCGGTTTGTCGGAAATGATTTCATCACGCCTGGCCGCTTTGAAGTAATATGAATATGCACAAAATTGAAAAACAAATAACAATGAAAACATTATACAGGTCTGTTTTTACCATAGCATTAGGCGTCGCAAGCCTGGCCGCGGCAGCCCAGAAAGATTCTACGCTGATACGTCAGGTATTGCTCGAGCGCGACTATAATCCTACATTGCAGGGCGCTTCGAAAGTGAATACACAGCCTTCCATATATTCGCCGGTGATAAAGGCCGGCGAACTGAAATTTGTAAGTACTGTGCCGCGCATAACACTGATTAACAATAAATTGGGCAGTGCTGAACCCGGCGATACAAGGACAGGGGTGGATTACAGCCGGAAACGCGGTTACCTTGTATTGGGAGCAGGCAATAATTCGAATCTGGAAGGAGCCTTGGGATACAGGATTGTAAATGGCGAAAGAGACCGTCTGGATATATTCGCTACGCATGGTTCTACCGGTGCAAATGTCGACTACGTGGACGCCGGCGATTACGCCATGGATAAAGCCAAAGCGAAATATTCGGCAAGCAAAGTCGATTTGAAATACCGGCATGTGTTTGACCTTTCGGTTTTATGCTTCGACGCTTCGTTTTATAATACTTCCTGTAATTATTATGGCAATCCCTTTATACCTGTAGCCTCCGCAACCGATCCGATCGATCGGGATTCACATCGGACTGTGAATGTAGTCAATATCGGCGCCGGTATCGGGTCCGGTGATAATAATCAGGGGATATTGAAGTACAGAGGCGGCGTCCGTTACCGGAACTTTGGGAGCAAGTATGGCATATACACGTCCGGGAAATGGCCAAAAGGCGGGCAACTGGATTTAAATGCCGATTTTTATACGGGATTCGGATCCGATAAAAGCATCGGGGTAAAGGGATCCATTATGAATCAATCGTTCGGCAATAAAAACGAATCTTTTAATGAAGATGCTTTCCACAGTTTTACAAATATCACGGCCACTCCTTATCTCAAATTTCAGGGAAGTAACTGGGAGGCTGATCTGGGCATAAATGTGAGCGGTATGTTCGATACCGGTACCCGGTTTATGTTCAGTCCCGATATAAAGGCCGCCGTTCATGTCAATGATGTGAATACTTTCTATGGTGAAGCGACAGGCGGAGTGAATAACAATACCTTCCTTGATATTTTGCAGGAAAACAGGTATGTGAATCCTGTTGCGCGGGTAGAGTATTCAAAGACTTTGTTTGACGCCCGCCTGGGTTTCAAATCGGGAGTTATCGGCGGTTTCGAGATCGATGTATTCGCAGGATATAAAAAGGTGAACAAGGACCATTTATATTTGACCGAATCATTATATAACCCGTCGGGCGGAGCGGCCTATCCTTCGTATGTGCAAATGTTTGGAAATGTCGGAACGCCTCTTTATGCCGACGTTGGTACGGGGCATGCCGGCGGATTGCTGAAAACAAACCTTGTACCGTATACCGGTTTGTCGGCCAGGGTTATGGCTTACTTTTATGATGTGAAGTATGTAGACGGCAATGTGACTTTGATCGACAAGGATTTTTATTCTGAAAAGAGAGCATGGGGACGTCCGGCATTTACTGTAGAATTGAATGCCGATATCAAGCCGGTGGATAAAATGACATTCTCTTTGAATTATCTGTACGCCGGAGGCCGTAAAACGATATATCGTCATTATATGGCGCCGGTATGGGAAGCCGTCAAGATGAAAGATATAAACGAACTCAATTTCAGGGGCGAGTATCAGGTGACAGACTGGTTTTCGGTAAATGCGAGGGTAAACAATCTGCTCTTCCGTAAATATGAGTTGCAATATGGTTATCCGTTGCAGGGATTTAATATATTGGGAGGCTTAAGCTTTAAATTTTAAAAAACAAGGCGTATTTGGCTCCGCCGAACTAACGTTTGGCTAGTTGATTTTGGCTCCGCCGATTTTGACTACGTCGATTTTCAATTCAATTCAAATTGTCGCACTGCAAGAAAAAAAGAATGGCCAAATTCATTTAACACAAAGAACACAAAGGACGCAAAACGTATCACAAAGGGCGCAAAGCATTTCCTTTGCGTTCTTTGCGTATTTTTGCATCCTTTGCGTCGGACATTCGGACAACACTTCCTGCAACTTCCTGTCACCGGTAGTCGGTACGCGATCACAAAGCTCCAGTGCACGGCGAAGTATCGTTTCAAGAGCGTGCACAAGCTCATAGCGCTGTTTTTGCTCTATGCCAAAAAGGTCCGCTTGCGCCTCCTGTATCGGATTCAATTTCAGGTATGACAAGATAAACGCCAGCCGTTCTTCGATACACGGCAAGGGTGTAAAAATAGCATATACGCACGAAATATGCAAACTTAATCTGACTTAATCTTCTGAATATCAGAATCCGGCATTATTCGGTGTGCGGGGAAAAGGAATCACATCGCGGATATTGGCCATTCCTGTAATAAACAATATCAGACGCTCAAAGCCAAGCCCGAAGCCTGCATGAGGAGCTGTGCCGAATTTGCGGGTTTCCAGATACCACCAGATAGGGTCGGTGTGCATATTCAGTTCCCTGGTGCGGTTAACGAGTTTGTCATAGTCGGCTTCACGTTCCGACCCGCCAATGATCTCGCCGATCTTGGGGAAGAGTACATCCATGCCGCGAACCGTTTTGCCATCATCATTCTGTTTCATATAGAACGACTTGATCTCCTTTGGATAATCGGTCAGGATAACAGGCCTTTTGAAATGCTTTTCTACCAGATAGCGCTCGTGTTCCGATTGCAGGTCTGCGCCCCAATATACGGGGAACTCGAATTTGTGCCCGCTCTTTTCCAGTATTTCCACGCCTTCGGTATAGCTAAGGCGGACGAAGTCGTTGGCTGTGACAAAGTTAAGGCGCTCGACAAGTTCATTGTCAAACATCTCGTTCAGGAACGCGATGTCGTCTTTGCAATGTTCGAGAGCGTAACGGATCAGATACTTCAGGAAGTCTTCGGCCAGATCCATATTGTCGTGAATGTCGTAGAAAGCCATTTCCGGCTCTATCATCCAAAACTCGGCCAGATGGCGGGGCGTATTGGAATTTTCGGCGCGGAATGTAGGCCCGAATGTATAAATGGCGCCCAAAGCCATAGCGCCCAATTCGCCTTCGAGCTGTCCGGATACGGTGAGGTTTGTTTGACGTCCGAAGAAGTCTTCGGTATAGTTTACCTGTCCGTCTTCTGTACGGGGAACATTATCGAAGTCTAGCGTCGTTACCTGAAACATCGACCCTGCGCCCTCTGCGTCGGAAGCCGTTACAACGGGCGTATGGAAATAGAAAAATCCCCTGTCGTTGAAATACTTGTGTATGGCGTACGCCATGTGGTGGCGAATACGGAATATGGCGCCGAATGTATTTGTACGGGGGCGTAAATAAGCTATCTCCCGTAAAAATTCAAGGGAATGTCCTTTTTTTTGCAAAGGATAGGTTTCCGGATCTGCCGTACCATATATTTCTATTGTTTCGGCTTGTATTTCCATGCTTTGTCCTTTGCCTTGCGATTCCACCAACGTACCTGCGACATGAATGCAGGCTCCGGTTGTTACCGGTTTGAAAAATTCTTCTCCAAACTTTTGCACATCGGCTACAATTTGCAGATTATGGATTGTGGAACCGTCATTGAGGTGGATAAAGTTTACATACCTGTTGCCGCGGATGGTGCGCACCCAACCTTTTACATCAACTGTGGCCCCGAATTCGGGGCTTTTAAACAAATCTACGATCTTTGTCCTGCGAATACTCTCCATTTTTATACCGGTTATAGGTCAAGAAACTGTTTAAATTTTAGTCAATGAAGCGCTTTGGTTCTAAAACGGCTCTTTATTTGCCGAAAATCTTGTCGTTTAGCCCTCAAACTCTAAAATTTTGACTGCAAAACAACCCGTTTTATATCTCAAAATCATACTCTTGAGAAATTTAAACAGATTCCATGAGTTACAAATTACAAGCAGTGTTTTTACCCGTAATTTATAACTCGTAATTTATAATTTATAATTTACTCGAATGCTCCCATACGAAGCATATTCACTTCTTTTTCTGTCAGATAGCGCCATTTCCCGCGGAGTACATTCTTCTTGGTTAGACCGGCAAAATATACGCGGTCGAGTTTAATTACCTGATAGCCAAGTTTTTCGAATATGCGGCGTACAATGCGGTTACGGCCTGAATGGATTTCAATACCAACAACATTCAGCACGTCTTCCGCCTGATATGCGATCGAATCGGCATGTATTTCCCCGTCGTCGAGTTCCACACCGTCGGCAATGGCCTGCATATCTTCGATAGCGACGTCGCGATCCAGTGTTACCTGATAGATCTTTTTCTTCTTGAATTTCGGGTGCATCAGCTTCGAGGCCAGGTCGCCGTCATTGGTAAGCAATAGTACGCCGGTTGTGTTTCTGTCGAGACGGCCAACCGGATAGATACGCTCAGGGCAGGCATTTTTCACCAGATCCATCACTGTCAACCGGTTTTGCGGGTCGTCGGATGTGGTCACACAATTTTTCGGTTTATTCAGAAGAACATATACCTTGCTTTCGAGCCGTACCGGTTGGTCGTGAAATGCCACCAGATCGCCGCGGGTAACTTTAGCTCCCAGCTGGTCAACTATTTCACCGTTGACTTTCACCACTCCGGCTGTGATATACGCATCGGCTTCGCGACGGGAACAAACGCCTGCGTTAGCCAGATATTTATTCAATCGTAACGGCGTGTTCGGGTCTATATTCTCTTTATACTTGACTGGTTTTATCAGCTTTTTTACACCGCCGAAAGAAGGTTTATAGCCACCTCCGCCTCTGTTATCACGATTACCGGCCGGCCGACGGTTGTCATAACTACCGCCGCCTCTGTTGTCGCGGTTGCCGTAAGATGAACGGTTGTCTCCGACGGAATTGCCGTTTCTGTTACCGGAGTAACTGTTGCCGCCTCTGTTGCCGGAATAGTTTCCGCCGCTTCGGTTGTCGGAATATCCGCCTCTGTTGCCGGATTGACGATTTTGATTTTCATACGGGCCGCTTCCGTATGAGCGACGCCCTTCGCCTTCATTTCTGTCGTAAGAGGGTCTGTATGACCTTTCCGAAGGATAAGAGCCGCCTTGCTGATTTTGTCTGTCTCCACCGGCCTTGTAAGGATTTCTGTCCCTTGAGTCGCGGTTTGTATTCACATCGTAAGACTGTTTGCGCAGATCGCCTACGCGGGCGCGTTTCTTTTTTACGGGTTCCGATCCGTTTGAATTGTTTTCTAATGACGAGTAACCATCCCGGCTTTCTCTATCATTTCCATTGTCTGTCACCATTTTTTCCTTTTTGTTTAAATAAGATACAAATATTGATTTTTTATAACCTCACGGTTAAATTCACTTTTATACACCTGTATATGAATGTGGTGTGATTTTTCTTAATTCATTTTTCACGCTTTCGCTTACATCCAGCCCGTTAATAAATTCGGCGATTGATTCGGACGTGATCGTACTGTTGGTACGGGTAAGCGTTTTCAGCGCTTCGTAAGGCTTTGGATATCCCTCGCGGCGCAAGATTGTTTGAATGCCTTCCGCCACAACAGCCCAACAGTTATCCAGATCCCTGTATAAGGCGTCTTTGTTTAATAACAGTTTGTTCAGCCCTTTCAGGGTACTCTGTATAGCGATCACAATATGCCCCACGGGTACGCCTGTGCTGCGCAAGACTGTAGAATCGGTCAGGTCCCGTTGCAGGCGGGATACGGGTAATTTGGAAGATAAATGTTCTAAAATGGCATTCGCGATTCCCAGATTTCCTTCCGCATTTTCAAAGTCGATCGGGTTTACCTTGTGCGGCATGGCCGATGACCCTGTTTCTCCCTCTTTGATCTTTTGTTTGAAATATTCCATCGAGATATATTGCCAGAAATCCCTGTTCAAGTCGATCATTATGGTATCAATCCGTTTCAGGGCGTCAAAGACGGCGGCCAGATTGTCATAGTTCGATATTTGCGTTGTCCATTCTTCCCTGACAAGTCCGAGTTTTTCCGATACGAATTTATTTCCGAATGCTTTCCAGTCATATGACGGATAAGCTGCATTATGCGCATTGTAATTCCCCGTTGCTCCGCCGAATTTGGCGGATAAAGGAATCGATTTCAATAGTTGCAACTGGGCCTCGAGCCGGCTTGCAAATACCATGATCTCTTTTCCCAGACGGGTAGGGGAGGCCGGTTGTCCGTGTGTTTTTGCCAGCATGGCCACATCAGCCCATTCATTTGCCAGGCTTTTCAATTTCGCGACAAGCTCTTCGAGCATCGGATAATAGACGTCATTCAACGCCTCCTTTATCGAAAGCGGAATGGAGGTATTGTTTATATCTTGCGATGTGAGTCCGAAGTGTATAAATTCCTTGTATTCCTGCAAGCCTGATCTGTCAAATTCTTCCTTGAGAAAATACTCGACGGCTTTTACATCGTGATTTGTAATTTTTTCAGTATCCTTGATACGCGCGGCGTCGCTTTCCGAAAAACCGGCCGCTATATTTCTCAATTTATCAAAACCGGCTTTGTTTATATTTTCCAATTGAGGGAGAGGCAATTCGCAAAGAGCGATAAAATACTCTATCTCAACCAATACGCGATATTTCATCAGTGCATATTCGGAGAAATAACCGGCCAGTTTTTTTGTTTTATCGCGATAACGTCCATCTATGGGTGATATGGAAGTTAAGGGTGTCAGTACCATTGTGTTGCTAGAGATTTTGTGTTTTATTAATTTGGAAATTTATTTTCGATATCGCTATTTACTTGTAATTTTGTACAAAGATACAACAAATATGCGTGCGCAAGTATTTTAGCAAACGGAAAATATCAATTTTTATCTTTTTTTTAAACTTTCCTGTTTTTCACGAAGGATCATTGTCAATGATCCGGATATTTGTCCGCCTTTTGCGCTGTTATCAAGATTTTCTTTCATAATTGTTTACGGTTTCCATGATCCTGTATAATTCTTCGTCGGTCAGCGATGTATAAAACGGCAGGCTCAATACTTCGTTTTGCAATTGCTCGCTTACAGGCAGGCTCAAATGTTTCAATTCCGAATACGCGGGCTGTTTATGTATTGCCACAGGATAATGTATCTGCGTCCGGATACTGTTGTTTTCCAGATATGCCCGGAATTTTTCCCGTTCTTTCGCACGGATTACATATAAATGAAAAACGTGACTTTCCTTGTTCCTGTTGTCCGGCAATACGATATCCTCGTTCCGGATATTCGCGGAGTAACAGGCCGCAATTTCTTTCCGCCTTTGATTATCCTTGTCAAGATATTTAAGCCTGACGGATAATACAGCCGCCTGCATTTCGTCCAGACGGGAGTTTAAGCCCTTGTATTCATGTACATACTTTTTGTTTGAACCATAATTGGATAGATCTCTGACAATCCGGGCCAGTTCGTCATCATCAGTTGTCACTGCTCCGGCGTCGCCCAAGGCTCCCGGATTTTTTACCGGATAGAAACTAAATGCGGCAATGTCTGCCAGACTTCCGGTTTTCCCGCCTTTATAAACGGCCCCGTGCGCCTGCGCCGCATCTTCAATCAGCTTCAGACCGTATTGTCCGGCTATTTGTTTCAGTTCGTCCATTGCCGCTGTCTGTCCGTATAGATGAACGGCTATAATTGCTTTTGTTCCGGATGAGATCTTTTCTTTCACGGATGCAGGGGCTATGTTACAGGTTGCGATATCGCAATCTGCCAAAACGGGGACAAGGCCGCATTGTGATACGGCCAAAGCTGTTGCAATGAAAGTATTGGCGGGAAGAATCACTTCGTTTCCCGCTTGCATTACTCCCTGTTCCATATAGGCCATCAATATCAGGCGAATAGCGTCCAGTCCGTTACCGACTCCGATACAATGCTTTACGCCGCAATATGCGGCGAAATCTTTCTCGAACCGGTCTTTTTCTTCTCCCAGGATATATCGTCCCGAGTCTATAACGCGAGATACGGCTTCTTTTATTTCAGCCGCATAGCGTTCATTTTCCCGTTTCAGATTCAGGAAAGGGATTGTCATAATTATTTTGGTTAGCGGTTATTTTTTTCAGTCGGCCGCCTCCCCGCTCTTTTTTGGAGAAAAGAGAAACAAAGTAGCGATACAAAATTGAAAGCTTCCCGCCGCCTGTATTTCAGGGAGTAAAAATACAAATTAAAAAGCGAAATCACAACCGGCCGTCGGCGTGTCGCTGTTGTTAAAAAGCTGTATTTCAATGAATCAAGATACAAAATTAAAACAATTGGAAGCCCAACATTACTTTTGCATTTTGTACGGCTGCATCTGTCACTGTAGAACCGCTCAGCATACGCGCTATTTCTTCCAGCCTTTGCGTATCGGATAACCTGTCGAGACGGGTGGTGGTCGAATACTCGTTATCGGATTTATACACTTTGTAATGCGCTTTTCCTTTTGCCGCTATCTGCGGCAGATGCGTAATCGCAATTACTTGCATATTCTTGCCGAATTCCAGCATTATCTGTCCCATCTTGTCGGCTATTTCACCCGATACTCCGGCGTCTATTTCATCGAAAATTATAGTCGGCAAGGCTGTAGCCCCTGCAATCATTGATTTGAGGCAAAGCATCAGCCGGGAAATTTCACCTCCCGAAGCCACTTCCGCAACCGGCTGCAATGGAGCGTTTTTATTTGCGGAAAACAGAAACAGCAGATTGTCCATTCCGTATACGTCGGGATGGCTTTCGGTTGTTATCTCGCATCTGAAGCGGATATTCGGTATACCCAGATTCGAAATCTTTCCCACCAAACCTTTTTCCAGTTCCCCGGTAATTGCTTTACGCCGGCCGCTCAGTTCCTTTGCCAGGTTCAACATCTTTCCGTATTTCAGCGCCGCTTCTTTTTCCAGATCTTCTACCTGCCTGCCCGAGGAGTCTATATTTTCTATCTTTTGCGCCAGTTCTTTGTACAAACTTAGCAAACCTGACACTGAGGCCGCATGGTGTTTTTTCTGCAAAGAATAGATCAAGTCCAATCGGGATTCTACACAGGCAAGGCGTTCCGGACTGAATTCCACATCGTTGGCAGACCGTTCCATTCCGGTGGCAAGGTCTTTGAGGTCTATATAAGCGATTTCCAGTCGTCGCGCCGTTTCTTCGGCTTCCGGGTAGATCTTGATCAGTGACCGGGATACGCGCAAACTGTCTTTCAACGCCGTCACGATACCTCTTTCATCTTCCGTCAGCAGTGAATGTAGCGTATGTAAGGCCGATTTGATCTCTTCGGCATGGGTTAGCGTTTTCTGTTCGGCCTCCAACTCCTCTTGTTCGCCGTCGGTCAAAGCCGCTTCACTCAACGCCTGATACTGGAAGCGGAGATAATCTTCTTCCTCCTTGCTTTTCCTTACAGCTTCCCTGAGTTCGGCCAATGCTTTTTCGGCCTGCCTGTACTGCTGAAAAGCCTGCCTGTATTCTTTCAATAGCGCTTTATTACCGGCCAAAGCATCCACTACCTGTATCTGGAAGCGGCTGTCTGCCAACAATAAATTCTGGTGCTGGGAATGTATGTCTATCAAGCGGGCGCCCAGTTCTTTCAGATCGTTCAGGCTCGCAGGCGAATCGTTTATGAACGCCCGCGATTTTCCTGTGGAAAGTATCTCCCTGCGCAGGATGTAATTATCAGGGTCGTATTCGATTCCTTTCTCTTCACAAAACTCTTTGAGGTCATAAGCCGATACGTCGAAAGCTCCTTCGATAACGCATTTGCTTTCGCCTTGTTTTATGGCTTTGGTATCGGCTCTTTGTCCGAGTATAAGCGACAAGGCCCCGAGTATGATTGATTTTCCTGCGCCTGTTTCTCCTGTAATGACAGAAAATCCGGTCCCGAAATCAATTTCGAGACTGTCGATCAGCGCGTAATTTTTTATATAAAGCGATTTTAGCATGGTTAAAGATGATCATCATTTATTAAAATTCACATTCAAAACTACAATTTCCGAGATGCTGCCTATGCGGAACTGCGGCCCGGACAGTCCAAGTCCCGAAGACACGTACATGTGCGTATCGCCTTTTTTCTTGTATCCGTATGGCATTTCATACATGAACCGGCATTTCATGTTTTCAGGTATAATTCCCGTATTGTATATGGCTGAAGATATTGACAAAACGGTATTTACCGGAAAGAATTGCCCGTTGTGCGTATGGCCGAATACGGCAATATCTGCTCCGGCGTCCGATTCTTCATATAAACGGTGCGGTTCGTGATTCATTACAATGACCGGAAAATTTTTATCCACGCCCTGCATCAGTTCAGGCAAAGACTTTCTTGTCTCGCATTTATCGTCTTCCCGTCCGACAAGATAAAACGAATCGGCAATCAATATGGTTGTATCGCGCAAAACCGTCAGTCCGGCATATTTGCTCAGCCAGTGGATCTTTGTTTCTTTTCCTTCGCCTGTGTCTATGTATTCGTGGTTGCCTGTCGTGGCATAGACGCCATAAGGCGCTTTCAACCGCAGAAATTCGGTTTCCATGCGCTGTTCGTACAACGATTTCACATCATAGTCTATGATATCGCCTGCCAGCAGTATAATATCGGGCTTCTGTTCCATTATTTTATCCACATACATGGATATTGTATTTTTGCCGATGAGGTATCCTGCGTGTAAGTCCGTGGCGGCTACAATGCGGAGATCTTTTACATGGGGAGAGCGTTTTTTCACGTCCAGATCCATTTCGGTCACTACCGGATTGTAGAAGCGGTAGCTGCCATAACCCATTACGCCGCCTACCAGGAGCAAGGCTGAACAGAAACAGGTCAAGCGCGTTTTTTTCGCTTTCAGGTCTATGGGAAGTATTTTTTTCTTTCCGTCGATATACTTTAGCAGGTCATACAGCAGCAACAGGATTGTCATATAGATGGTAAAGAGCATCCACGTTGTGCCTGTCCACGCGAAAGCGTGCAGTGCGTCGAAAGGCAGAGAGCCTGTTCCTGACGTGAAAAAACCGATAAAATAGATTATAAGCTCTGCGATAAAAACGGAAGCATAGGGGATCTGAATGTATTTTTTGTCCGGCAATCCTTGCCAGCCGCGCCAATAGATATAGGCGCTGAGAAATATCTGGATGATTATTGCGTTAAAAAATATTCTCATTGTTTTATGTCCAAATCTATAACCGCATATTCCGATTGCGTTCCGATACGGAACTTTCCACCCCAGACGCCGATGCCTGAACTGACGTATATATTGGAGTTTCCTTTTTTGAGTAACCCGTGGTCGTTTTCATATATCATTCCTGTAATTGCAGAGATAGGCCATACTTGTCCCTGATGGGTATGGCCCGATATTTGCAGGTCGACGCCGCAGGCTTCGGTCTCTTCCATGTTGTATGGCTGATGGTCCAGCAGGATAAGCGGTTTCGATTTATCCAGGCTGTCTGCCAGGAGCTTCAATGATTTACGCCGTTTATTGGATCTGTCGTCGCGCCCGATGACGTAAAAGCTGTTATCGACCAGTGCTACCGTATCGCGCAACAGGCATATTCCCGTTTTGTTTATAAAGTCGATGCTGTTTTTCAGGCCGCTTATATATTCATGGTTCCCCAGACAGGCGTAAACTCCGAGAGGAGCTTTGATCTTGTGGAAACTTTCGGCAAAATTACCTTCGTTCAACGGCCTCACGCTATTGTCTATAATATCTCCGGCAATCAATACAATATCCGGATTTTCCGCATTGATGGTATTTACCCATCCTTCAAATTCTTTCTTCCCTATTCCGTATCCCAGGTGCAGGTCGCTGATGGCTACGATCCTCAGCGGCTTGGTACGAATAGAATCTCCCATTGTTTTATATGTCCGTATCGGCAAAGCTACCCGTACTTTCCATTGGTATTTCAGATATCCGCAAATCATTAGCAGGCTAATGAATCCTATCATGAATCCCAGTCCTACCCAGTTTTCTTTTGTATAACGGGTGATGGCGTCGCCGGGCATGAAATGGAACAACCGGTTGGCGAGACCGAATAGATCCTTGACTGCCATTGCCATAAAGAGGTACAATAAAATGAAGATCCATGCCGTGCCTGTTTTGTACAGGATGGACGCCGGTCCCAAAGGCATTGCGTCTCCGGCCAAAAAACTTGTGAACAAAGAAGATACGGCCACGAACGCGAATGCAATAAGGGCGATCCGTCCGATAGCGTTTGGCGGCATGGCTATCCATATATGATGGAAGACGTAAAAATTTACCAGAAGGTATACAATGAAAATTATTATAAACATGATTGTTCTCATTCAGACTTTACGGAATCGCTTTGAAAAGTACAAAGATATATAATCTTGCCTGTTATGAAATATTTATGATAAAAAAAGAGCGGCTTTTTCCGGCTGCTCTTTTTCGGAGAGATACTCGTTGGTGTAGGGTTTGCAATCCGAAAGGACAATATAATATATTGTGCGGTATAGTTTTGTGCAGGAATACATTGATATAATGTATGGAATCCATATTCCATGCGTTTTTACCATATACCTTCCATGCACAATATGCTATGTACAGTGCGGGTATGATAAAGAACGGGCGGACATTGCTTTAACCTCGTTTCCACCTGATTTTCTTGACAAAACAACCTCAGTAGCAATGAGTTACCACCAAAAACCTCATTGCCTTCATTGTTTTTTTTCCTGTTAATTGTTTGACGATTGATCCTGCAAAATGAAAAACGACAAATTTTATAACAGATAAAATGACGGCGCGGATTGAAGGGATGAATGCAGATTCCCGTAACCGCAAAGTCCGCAAAAGAATGCTTTGTGTCCTTTGTGATACGCTTTGCGCCCTTTGTGTTAGATTGAGAATGAATGATTCGGGGGAAAAACCGTGCTTTCCTCGATATCGTGTCAAGCGCCCTGTAAAAAACGGCCTCTTTGTCCGGTATCCGTATCGAATTCCGACAATTGAATATAAAAAGGCGGAAATCTGTAACAATTCAGTCAGTCGGATTCAATACATTTGTTGGACAAAAAATAGTATGCCACAGGGTGTCTAAACAATAACAAATAATGTACAAAAACAATATCACATACTCCATGCGTAAAACAATATCGGCAACAGGATCAGTACATCGAAAAACGTTTGCCCGTTTCTTCGGACAGGACGTTTCTTCGCTGTTCTTTCGGCCTTGCCTTCCGAACGTCAATATTATCAGGCCTTGCGTTCTGTATAAACAGATTGCAAGTGGCGATATGAAGAACGGCCTCTTTGTTCGGTTTCCGTATCGAATTCCGATAATTGAATATAAAAAGGCGGAAAT
>JAISSD010000199.1 GCA_031273295.1 Prevotella sp. | reverse complement strand
TTTAACATGTCGTATTCCGACTTTGGTATTGTCACCATTTCTTCCATGAGACAAATGTAACTATTATTTTTTATAATATAAAATCATTATCAAACCTTTCCTAGTACCTGAGTAGTTACGATATTTTTATATTCCGGTATATTTCAAATAAGGAATTATTACTGAATAACATGACGATTATTACATCATAAATACATGTTTCACAATGTATTAAAAAATTATAATGGTCAATTTAATTCATAACAGTTCCTAAATATCATTCAAATAAAGTCAAATAAAGTCCAAATGAGCTCCGCCAGTAACCTTGATTATTACTTATCCCGGTTGATTTAGTTCAGCCGGGATTTGCTATCTCGCGAAGACTCAAACAGCGATTCAACTGTCCAAACATTGTAGTAACAAGTTGGTCATATGTAGAACAGGCCGAACAATATTTGCCCGATTGATTTTGAACTATGGCTTTACGCAGCAGGCTGCGTGGCATCAAATAAAAAAAGTCCACAAAAGTGACTGATAAAAGACACAAGGAAAAGCCCGCCCTTTTGAAGCAGGCCGTCCGTAAATTAATTATTTAGTGTCAAACAAACAAGTTAAGATACGGATAAATCACCTGCCGTTTTTATTCTCCCCTGTATTGTTCTTCATTCCCTCCGTATTTCTCCTTATAACATTCTTCATCGAAAGCCATTTCTATAATTAAGAAATGCGCTTCCTGTTCCGCCGTGATTGTTATGTCTTCCTTCACAATTTCCAAAGCGTCCCGCATATTCATACGAATACCGTTCACAGTGGCTTCGCCCTCGAACAGGACTAAATATGCCTGACGGTCGCTTCCCACCCGGAAATCCAGTTGTTTTCCTTTTGAAAGGATCGTAGCGTACATGTTTATGTCGGCGTGTATTTTTATGGGAGCATCATTCGCGGTATTGTCATAAGACGTCGCTACCGGCAGCCATTTGTCAAGCCTGTCTTCCAGCTTAAAACGGTAATCGCCGTAATTGGGCTTGTAACCGTTCCTGTCGGGAAAGACCCATATCTGGGCAAACCGGAGTTCTTCGTCCGTGTGATTGTATTCGCTGTGGGTTACTCCCGTTCCCGCACTCATATACTGCGACTGCCCGCGGGTCAGCGTATGGGCGTTGCCCATGCTGTCGCGGTGCGAAAGTTCGCCTTCGATAACATACGATATGATTTCCATATCCCTGTGCGGGTGCGTTCCGAATCCTTCGCCCGCCTGGACTATATCGTCATTCAAGACACGAAGGACTCCGAAACGGACATTGTCGGGATTGCAATATTCGGCAAAGGAAAAGTGAAAATGGCTGTCCAGCCAGCCGTGTCGTCCCCGTCCCATCTTTTTACTGTCAATGTACTTAATCATAAAAACCTCCTTTTTTATATTATTTACTCATTTATAATAAATTGCCCCGACTGTTACTAAAACGGTTGGCTCCGGCTTCGTGCAAAAAGGCGTCGAATTCGACACCTTTAAATGCCGGGTTGTGCATCAATTCCCATGTACCGAGAAACTCGATTGCGTTGCGGTTACGCATCCAGTTACGGATATGATCTTCACCTTCCTGACCTTTTACCATATCGGTCAGGCAGATGTAGTCATCGTTATTTTCCGTTGCAATGGATATTTGTATGTCCTGAACGGTTATAATACTGATTTTTGACATCGTATGCTGTTATTATTTTGCAAAGGTAAGCATTTTTCCTGTTTTACGGGCAAAACCGACGGCAAATAACCCACTGAAAACCAAAACATCAACGCCACACTCCCTTTGCAACCACAAGCTACAGGGCGTGAATATAGCGGACGTTCTAAAAATTCGGCCTGCTTTCTCTAGAATAACTTCGACCTGTACCGCTCTTTGCATAATGAAATATATAGATTACCAGCATAACGAAAATTCAACAGGCAAGTCTCTTCGTTTAGAATACGGGTGAAACATGCCATCGGAAGTGCAAAACGGATGAGGGTCGTAAAAGACGAATGCAGATTCAGGGCTAATAATTTTGTCTGGCGAATTTTCAAAACTTGTGCTGTGCTGCATAATTTCAGAATTAAAATAAAACCATGGCATTACAGAAACTAATCTACAGAAAATCTATTATACATGAAAATCTGTGATAATACGTTTGCTCTGAGGGACAGACCCTGACCAAACTTTGATGATACAACGGGAGTGTACAAGCGGAATTTCAACTTCCTGGCGAACAGTGCGGGAATGCACACATGCAAATCCTGCCCGCAATGTCTGCAATAACCGGCTCCATACTCAATTATTTCATCAGGATGGTGCTCATGGACAGAGTGTGACAGTCAGTCGTCATCAAGAAAAATCATATTATAGCAAATTTTACGCCTCTGCATTTTATTTCGTCAAAGACATGATACCATTCTCCAGTATTTCTTGAAGAGAATATTCTTTTAATAGTTCTTGATGACTCGAATAGAAATCATCATCAAGAAGGGTATATAGTGTCTGTCCGAAAACCCTATTATTTCGATCGTCAGTTAAAAAATGAAAACAGTACAGCCGGTATTTTTCGGCTGTTTTGCTGAAAAATACGGTTCCGGTTTGAAAAATGGAT
>JAISSD010000258.1 GCA_031273295.1 Prevotella sp. | reverse complement strand
CCGCAGGTATAAAAATTATTTTTTATGAAGAAAACTTAAATAGAATATATTTAACAAAATTATTATGATTGCAATTATGCTATCAAAAATAAATGGAATAATATTAATATTTTGAATTTTCTCAAAATAAATTTTCAATGCAATAATTATTATTGACAATATAGGGAACACCCAAACATATATAATATGAATGGCATTTAAAACCAATGGATATTCGTTTTCATAGTTTGCGCTTTCTCTGCTAAAAGTGACTTGAAAAGATTGTGATATTCCCATCTCTAATTTTTCAATATATTTATATTGCCTTTCAATATAAATATTCGTTTGCATATATCTCATAAAAAGATGTAAAATTATCACCCATACAAACGATTGAATAATGGTAAATTGAAAGGGCAATTTCAAGGAAAAGTAATCTTTTGCCATCTCGGATATAGAAGTAAACACTTCTGAAGGGCTGAGAAGGAAACAAAACAAAAGCGTAATGCCTATGCAAAGCATCACAAAGAAAGCATCACGCTTTTTCACCATATCAGAATGCAACGCATACGTCTCTTTGTAATGGTCGTATAATAACTCGGTTTTGTCCATTACGCTTTGTTCAATGCGTCAATTATCGCAGTTTGGGTAAAAGACAATGCCCAAGTTGCTCCCGAATTCATCAATTCGTCCGGTGATTCGTTAGAGCGATCGATTTTAACGCCGACCAATTTGTTGGAATTCGCCTTGCTTTGAGCAATTTCAAAGTTCTGCCAATTCTTGTAGCCAATCTCCGCAGCATCTTTATGCCGTTTATTGGCATCAGACCCAACAATCACCAAAGTATAGGTGGCTTCTTTGATTTTTTTGGTCAAATTTGCCTTTATGACAGGCACACTGTCGCTTTGAATTTCCTTTGATGTGTAGTCGCTGAAAGAAAATTCAAAATCTGAGTTAGCATCCCAAGCTTTAAGCAAAAAATAATACTGCCTGTCCTTTTCGTAATCAAAAGAGACAAAAACCCGTTTTTTCGCCATAACAAACCTCCAAAGTTGTTTTTTTTATTATGATACATAATCCTTAAAAGGTCAATACACCTCTTGCCAAGCCCCCCAAATCGATATATACTATCTAAAATTGGGACTAAAAGCCCCGATTTTGACTCTTTGGGAGAGAAGGTCGAGGCTTTATAGAGAGGAAAACGAGGCAAAAAAGAGGGGAATGAGAGGTTTGATA
The DNA here is from genome assembly GCA_031273295.1 of Prevotella sp. Lineage (GTDB taxonomy): Bacteria > Bacteroidota > Bacteroidia > Bacteroidales > Dysgonomonadaceae > Dysgonomonas. Next base: position 2,744 of record JAISSD010000258.1, on the reverse strand, counting down.
TGCCGATAGAACAATACACCGAATCAATCGTTTTGCAGGAAATGAAATGCGCCCTCGGTGAAAACGACTTTGGTTTTTGTTTTCCACAGGGAGACGTTGAACAGATAGATAAACTGGAGAAGGCGCTGAAAAGAGCGGGAGGTAAACCCGCCGTGTGCGTATTGGACGACTATTCGCAGGGCGGCACTGGGAAGGCAAAACCTGAATATGTGATTGCGTTTAACAAACAGCCGAAAACTATTATTGTAATAGAATGTAAGAAATCGGCGGCCAAACATTGTTCTGAAAAATTAGACCATCCCAAAGATTACGCCGTTGACGGCGCTTTGTATTACGCAAAATTTCTAAAAGATGACTATAATGTAATTGCCCTTGGCGTGTCCGGCACGAAAAAGGATACTATTAAAGCCAATGTCTATTATTGGCAGAAAGGACACGATGAATATACCGAATTAAAAAAAGCCCGTGATATTATTTACGAGCCGGAAAATTATCTGCGCCTTGTGTCAGGTGAAGCGGTAAAAAAAGCGGTCTCTATCGAGGAAATACAGGAGCTTGCCCTTGAAATGCACGAATCGCTCCGCGCACTCGCGGTAACGGAGCGGGCAAAACCGGTTTTTATAGCGGGAATTTTAATTGCCCTCAAAGATGAAGACTTTGTAAAAGAATATACTAACCTCGTTTCATTTTCCTCGCTGCTCAACCGCTTGCAGTATGCCATAAGCAATGTTTTGGAAAACAGCGATGTTCGCAAAGATAAAATAAAAGACATTAAAAGTCATTTCGACCGTATCGGCAGAATAGAGAAATTAAAAAACACTCCACTTGGGCATTATAATTCATTGAGCTGGTATATTGAGGAACTTGAAAAGAAAATAAAACCTATGATGGACTTTGCTGATAACACCATTGACGCATTGGGTATTTTCTATCATGAATTTGTGAAATATTCCGGCGGGGATGGAAGCGGTTTAGGAATTGTTTTAACACCGCAGCACTTGACGGAATTCATGTGCGACCTTGCGGAAGTCAACAAAAACAGCAGGGTTGTTGATATATGCTGCGGTTCGGGTACATTCCTTGTTACCGCCATGAGCAAAATGTTCAAGGGCGCAAGCGATAAAGATATAACAAAAATACGCAACAATTCCCTGTTTGGCGTTGAAAGTGATGACGATATTTACACTCTCGCCATTGCCAACATGATTGTACGGGGCGATGGTAAATCAAATATTATATTCGGCGATTGTTTTAACGCCAGTATTAAAAAGGAATTGCAGGCAAAAAATATCGGTATCGGGCTTATAAATCCGCCGTATTCACAGGATACAACGGAACTTGAATTTGTGGAAAATATGCTTGATATTCTTGCAACTGGTGGAACAGGTGTTGTGGTTGTGCCGATGTCATGCGCTATCGGCACGAAATTCAAGGAAACCCGCCAGCGACTTTTTAAGAAACATACATTAAAAGCGGTATTTTCCATGCCCGACGATATGTTTTATTCCAACAACGCAAGCACGAATGTCTGCGTTATGGTCTGGGAGGCACATAAGAGTCATGATGCAACTAAACTCACGTTTTTCGGTTATTACAAAGACGATGGTTTTGTCAAGGCAAAAAAACTGGGGCGTATTGACAAGTTTAATAAGTGGCAAGCCATAGAAACGGAGTGGCTTAGACTTTATCGAGAGCGGGAAACCAGGGAAGGATTTAGCGTAAAAAAAGCCGTTAAGTGGGACGATGAGTGGCTTTGCGAAGCTTATATGGAGACGGACTATTCCGTGCTGACTCAGGATGATTTTCAGGAGACGATCAACAGTTATCTGGCTTATTTGGTGAAGTCGGAGGAAAAATGAAAGTTTCTGACTTATTCACTTTACATCAAGGCAACAGTTTTGAACTTATTAATATGGGTGTTGATAAGTTTTCAAATATAAATTTTGTCGCACGGACAGGTGAAAACAATGGCGTTACGGCAAAAGTAAAAATATTTAATTCAATCCCACCCTTTCCCGCCGGATTTATTACCGTTGCGTTGGGAGGCAGTGTTTTATCATCTTTTGTTCAATATAAACCGTTTTATACAGGATTTCATGTTATGGCACTGGAGCCAAAAAAGGATATGCGGTTAGAAGAAAAGCTTTTTTATTGTCATTGTATAAAAATGAACGCATATCGATACCGATATGGGAGGCAGGCAAACAAGACATTGAAAGATATAAAACTCCCTGAATTACCCGATTGGGTAAAAACTTACAACATTGATTATTCAAAAATAACAACAAAAATTAAAAAAAGAGAACTATCTCTTAACATTTCAAAATGGAAAAAATTTAGAATAGGTGATATTTTTAATTTCAAAAGAGGAAAAGGAATTACAAAAGAAGAAATTGAAAATAATGCTGGAATAATCCCATGTGTACAAAGCGGAGAAATGAATCATGGTATAATTGGATATATGAATTCATCCTTTGTTAATGATAAATTTCATACATATATTTTAGCTCCATTTCTTAGTTTGGCACGAAGTGGAACATCTGGCTGTGTAAATATTCAAGATAAAGATAGTTATTTGGGAGACAGTGTATATGGGATAAAATTAAAGCATAACGAAAATATATACATTTATTTATTTCTGGAAACTATTCTCAATTTAGAAAGATATAGATATACTTATGGTAGAAAAGTTGTAATTGAAAAATATATAGAACAATTTATATTATTGCCTGCAACTATTGCTG
>JAISSD010000119.1 GCA_031273295.1 Prevotella sp. | reverse complement strand
AAGAGGGAAAAAGGCCGGAGGTCTTTAATTTGAAAAGCCTGATGTTATTTCAGAAAAGTGGAAGTCTCGAAATTGTCCGTACTTTGCCGGTGCATTATCGCAATGGGATATTACCCATATTTAATTGGCAATGAAAAAAGGACTTTTAAAATCCCTGTAAAAAGAAACAGGGGATGATAGCCATCCCCTGTAACTGAAAAATGAATCGAATAGCGCCTGCAGCGCTACAATTCTCTGACTATAACCGTACACACCTGACACTCTGACCGAACAACCGATCAATGCAGCTGTACGGGTTCACGGTGCCGTAGTTGAAGTACAAGTTGCACGCGGACGACGCACCGTAGGCCGACGACGACCAGTAGAGGCCGTTGCCGAAGTAGTCCTGGCTGCCACTGTCGTAGTAGCGGACCCCGGAAGCGGGAAAGTCCGGCTCGGCGGTACCGTCAGATACCCAGGTCAAAGTATAAAACGAATACCCGCCCTCAGACATCAGGGCCATACCGTTTTCAGGAGTGGAACCGGCAGTGACAGTACCACCGTTGGAACCGTCAGACTTCCACCGGGTGGTGTAATCACCGATGGTGAAATCCTGAGTATCATCATCGTTGGTGTTAGTACCGCCGGGTTTGATACTGAACTCGCTGGAAGTAGGCAAACGCCATGCATAACCGTCTGTTATTGAAGCACTGTTACCGTTAGTACTCCTGTTATCGACCAGGTATTTACATACGTCGCCCTTGTAAGAACTGTACAGGGAAGCAGAAACCTCTGTCAAGGCATTGTCGTCCCGATCTGTCCTTCCGGTGGCGTTATCCGCAGGGACGGGAGTAACGTCGGTGCTAGTGGCGTAAGGAAGAGCAGTCCACAAGGCACCCAGAGCAGTGGCAGCACTGGAATCGCCGTTGTCGAGATCATCCCAGCTAACCTCCGGATTAGCATATGTGTCAACAAAGTCTTTAAAGTCTTCTACGGACGTTTCGGAATGAGTGCCCGCAAGAGCCGAAATCTGTACCTTGTAATACTTCCCGTCACCATTTACATCCGGGATGAACAGATAGTCGTTAACACTGAAACTGCTATAATTTGCACCCACGGAAACGCCGACCAGACTACCCCACCTGAAGTAAACTCCCTGGTATTTGTATGCAGTTTCCTCCGAGAAAGTCATTGCACCTACATTATCGCTGTCACTTCCAACCGCAGACTCGTCATAGTAGATGTTCGACTGAGACCAAATCACAGGATCATGAGCATAAGGAGGTGTAGGCGGCTGGGGAGGATAAACATCAATGTCATCAGGATTACCGTCAACCCCAAGAGTACCGAAGCTGATTTTGGCCCCGATGTTGATGTCAGGATCGGAACCTCCGGGAGTCTCGCCACCACCGGTACCCGAACCGGCACCGAACGTCAAATTCAATACGTACTGACGACCAATCTCAAATGTGACGCTTGCTTTGGTACTGTTGACCAGGTCGGGGAACTGTATGAAAGCGGGAGCGGGAGCGGGATTGCCATTGACTGTATAGGCAATCTCCAAACCGAACTCGCCGTCGCGGTCGGTATCGGTTACATCCGCACCTTTGGTTTGCTGTGGCAAGATGAAAATTCCCTGGTCGTCACCGGTGACTGTTGCAAGTGCTTCACCGACATGAACCCCCGAAGCTGGCAGACTGTATGCGTAACTGGCAAGGGTAGTTCCATCATTCGCCCACAAGACTTTGTTGCCGGCCTCGCCGTTGGTATAACCCCAACCTTCCGTGACAGGTATTTCAGGTGAAGACAGGGACAGATCGCCTTTGGAATACAGGTTCTTCAACTCCAGTCTGGTAATCACAACTGGCACTTCCTGACCGAGACTGGAAGAGGCTGCAACCAGAATACGCGACAAGGCATGATGGAACTGCAAGGAAACTTCCGTACCCGGATAAGCGCCCTTCTCGTCGTTATACACAACTGTATGGCGAGCAACGAGCAAGTCCTCCTGGGATGTGGCAGCACCGGTCGGCTCGGGAACTTCATAAGTGATGGTCTGACTGTCATCGGTTGCAGCCTTCAGCCCGCCTGCCTGCACGTTCTCACTGCCCGAAGGTGAATAGGCGAAGAACTCCACATCTCCCTCGTCCGTGGTAGGAAAGTAAGCCTGGGGAGAATAAGTCCAGCTGCTACCGCCTCCCTCTCCGCGGTAGACGGTAATACCCTGCAACAGGAATTTGGAAGTGTCCCAGGCATCCTTGCCATAATGGGCGTTGACTGCAAAACTCCGGATGGAACCGGCAGTAGCAGTAGTAGCCTTCAAGGAAGACATACCGCCCTGGGCGCGGAAACCAATAGCGCGAGAACCTACAGGGATGCCAGAGACATCATCCTGCGAACAACCGGACAAAAGCAACAGTCCGGACAGGAACAAACCCGGCAAAAACCGGAAAACGAAATTTCGTCTTTTTTCAATCATAACTCTCTTTTTAAGTTAATAAATTAATAATTAAACAACATATATATAAGCCGGGATAATTCCCGAACAAATAATTTCCTTTTTGATGATATTTATTGAAAATATGCGGGATGTGATACACGTCCTGCTGTTTTCCATGCTTTTCACCGGAGACGTAGTACGTCACGTCTCTACATATCCGCATTTTTATATCTTTATTTCTCATTGATTTCTCCATTCTTAATCCCGCATTTTTATTCTTCATTCCTAATTCTTCATTCTTAATGTACTCCTCGCTACCTGCAGGCGAACAACCGGCGAGTATCTGGACAGTGTCAATGCCGGAAACGATCTCTTCCGTGCGCAATAGAGAATCCAAAGCCTCGAACATCCTGCGGTTATCGGCGTAATCCCGCAACAAATCCGAACTTCCGAAAGGAAAGTAAAACACCTTGGGAGCATAGGGATCAATATGACTGATTCCGGTAGCCTTTGTTCCTGTATCATTACCCTTTATTCCTGTACCCGTGACCGGAAGACCCTGTGCCGGCGACAAGACCGGCAACAGGGAGAACAGGAAGAACAGGATGACAGGCATTGCCGGAAAAAAACGCAAAAAGGCGCCTGCCACCGGTTGTCCTGTACCGCCGGCACGATCCCGTAACAGCGAAAAAACACCCTGTCCGAAGAAACGGGTAAACGTTTTTCGATGTACTGCCCTGGCTGTCGCTGTTGTTTTATGCATGGAGTATGTGATATGTTTTTTGCGCATTAATTGTTATTGTTTAGACGCTCTGTGATAATATTCTATATCCAGCAAATGTATTGAATCCGTCCGAATGAATTGTTACACATTTCCGCCTTTTTATATCCAATTACCGGAATCAAGATAAAGAATCGAACAAAGAGGATGTTTTTTACAGGGCGCTTGACTGGATGAACCGATATTTGACTGCGTCGATTTTGGCTCCGCCGATTTTCAATTCAATTCAATTCAAATTCAATGGAAATCCAGCTGGCAAATTCAAAGACAATGTTTCTATGAGCAAAAGTTCCACCGCCATAACGACCTGATTTTGAAAAAATACCAATAGCATTAATAGCTTCCGTCCAGCGTTTGGACGTCAAAACAAAATCATTACTGCCGCTTTCCATTTTAACCCTACCGAATTCCGTGGATTTAAAATCCGGATTGGTTACGCTTTCCCAAATTCCCATAAATTCTACGGTATAGCGGGTACTCATCCAATGAGAAATAACTAAACTTGTTTCCATTGAATCTTTCTGTTTTGCCATATCAGCTAGCGAAATATGATCTTCTTTCTTGTGCGAAAACAGAACTATCAATTATTAAAGGCAGCATATTTCCAAGAAAGTTTAAAGTAAATCAAAAGGATTTCCTGTATACGGTCAAATTTAAGTTTCAATTCCGTATCTTTCATAATATACTCTGTTTCATTTACATGGGAAAAGATAATTATTCCGGCTGAAAGCAAACACAGGAAAAGACAGAAAGTATGGCAAGATTGCGGAAGTAGCCCGAAAATTGCTTATTTTTGCAGACCAAACGAGAGAAAGAGTGACAATTATCATTTTAAACTTGGCGTTGTTGCTGTTTTGTTACTCGCGACTTTTAATAAAACATATAAATAATTGATAATACGACAATATCATGGCATTACAATGCGGCATAGTAGGACTTCCCAATGTAGGAAAATCTACTCTCTTCAATTGCTTGTCGAACGCCAAGGCGCAATCGGCAAATTTTCCGTTCTGTACTATCGAACCGAATGTAGGGGTGATCAGCGTTCCCGACGAGCGACTCAATAAACTGTCGGATTTGGTAAAACCTGACAGGATAGTACCTGCAACAGTAGAAATAGTAGATATAGCAGGCCTTATGAAAGGCGCAAGCAAAGGGGAAGGATTAGGGAATAAATTCCTTGCCAATATCCGTGAAACAGACGCCATACTGCATGTGTTGCGTTGCTTCGATGATGATAATATTACGCATGTGGACGGTAGCGTAAATCCTGTGCGCGACAAAGAGATCATAGATATAGAGCTGCAACTGAAAGATTTGGAAACGCTTCAGTCCCGTATTCAGAAAGTGGAAAAACAAGCTAAAACAGGCGGGGATAAAGAAGCTAAACGCACTTATGACATACTGTTGCAGTTTAAAGAAGCCTTGGATCAAGGTAAATCGGCGCGTACCGTCAAATTTAACAACAAAGAAGACGAAAAAATAGCAAAGGAAATATATCTGCTTACTTATAAACCTGTTATGTATGTATGCAACGTTGACGAAGCCGGCGCTGTTTCGGACAACAAATATGTGGAACAGGTGCGCGAATCCGTAAAAGATGAAGATGCGGAAATACTGATCGTGGCCGCGAAAACAGAATCTGAAATAGCTGAATTCGATTCGGATGAAGAACGCCGGATGTTTCTTTCCGAAATGGGGTTAGAAGAATCGGGAGTAGCCCGGTTGATCAAATCAGCCTACAAATTGCTTGGCCTTCAAACTTACTTCACCGCCGGGATCCAGGAAGTTCGCGCCTGGACATTCACTGCCGGATGGAAAGCGCCTCAATGTGCGGGAGTGATACATACCGACTTTGAAAAAGGGTTTATCCGCGCCGAAGTGATCAAGTATAATGACTTTATAAGCTTTGGCTCGGAAGCGGCTGTGAAAGAAGCCGGCAAAATGAGCGTAGAAGGTAAAGAATATGTTGTTCAGGACGGAGATATAATGCATTTCCGTTTTAATGTATAATATAAATGTCTTCATACGCCAAGGCTTCCAGGTTTACATTCGCAAAAGTACCGGAACGGAGGTATTATTAACATGGATGAAATACTTAAATAACAACACAATATGATCAGTCCGGCAGATAAAACAGATTACCCGGCGCTGATAGCGATATGGGAAAGCGCTGTAAAAGCTACTCATGACTTTCTATCGGACGAAGATTTTGAATTTTATAAATCACATATACCTGTCTATTTCGAGCATGTGTCGCTATATAAATACACAGACGATAAAGGCGTTGTAAAAGCATTTCTGGGAGTAGTGGACAATAGCATCGAAATGTTATTTGTGGATAATGAAAGCCGGGGATCAGGCATAGGTAAAATTTTACTTGATCATGCCGTAAACAAGCTGAATGCCGGAAGCGTAGACGTAAATGAACAAAACAAACAGGCTTTGGACTTCTATTATCACTTTGGTTTTAAAGAAGCAAGCCGTGATGAATATGACGGGGAAGGAAAAGGATATCCCATTCTGCACCTGATTAAAACAGACGATTAAATTACCCGGTACGTTCAGTTCGGTTTTTTACAAAAGGATTTACCGGCAAAAGGAATATCTTTTGCATATTCACGCAGGACAAATATACGAATACTGGTTAAATTAATACTGTATACATATATTCGCAAAAAAATCATTCGATACTATTAGATTGATATTTAGATTATTACCCGTATTGTGACGCATTAATCCGTGTAAAACAAGCGTTTTCCGATGCATCAATGCCGGTATGGACATTTTGAAATTATCTGTACTTTTACTGCATTATCGCAATGGAAGAATGCATTTGGCTCCGCCGAACTAACATTTGACTAGGTCAATTTTGGCTCTGCCGATTCTGACTAATCAATTTTGACTAGGTCGATTTTCAATTCAATTCAAATTGTCGCAGTATTCAGGATGTACGGAAGTCCCTAGGAGAGGGGTATGGCGTCAAAAAGATGATATTTCAGTAAAAATAATTGCGTTCCAAAATTTTCCGCAGCGAATAAATATCAATAGCAAGCCCATTTGCCGTGGTTATATAAAAAAACACCTACATTTCTGTAAGTGTTCTATCTATCAGAGCGGAAGACGGGGCTCAAACCCGCGACCCTCAGCTTGGAAGGCTAATGCTCTATCAACTGAGCTACTTCCGCAAAGTATGTGGGCAGTGATGGATTCGAACCACCGAAGACGTAAGTCAGCTGAGTTACAGTCAGCCCCATTTGGCCACTCTGGTAACTGCCCGATTATCTTTTGCGAATGCAAAGGTAACACTTTATATTTATTCCTCCAAATTTCTGCGATAAAATTCTATCATCTTTAGCGCTGCAATGGCGCACTCGTCTCCTTTATTTCCATGACAGCCGCCGGCGCGTTCTTCGGCTTGCTGCATATTGTCGGTAGTCAACAGACCGAATATGAACGGTATATCGTAACGAATATTCATGTCGGCAATGCCTTGTGCGACACTGCTGCACACATAGTCGAAATGCGGAGTGTCGCCTCTTACCACACAGCCCAGAGCTATTACGGCGTCTATATCCTTGCTTTCTGCTATATGCTTTGAACCGAAAATGAGTTCAAAACTGCCGGGAACAAAATCTACCAATATATTTTCTTTTTTTACACCGTGTTTTACCAATGTGTTGTATGCGCCATGAAGCAGGGAAGTAGTCACCGTTTCGTTCCATTCCGATACTACGATGCTTATTATCATGTCTTTGCCGTCAGGCACTGTTTCGGGATCATAAGATGATAAATTGTGGTATGCCGTTGCCATTTTTTTAATAATTTAAAAATTAATCAGTTGGTAATTTGTATTTTGCTTGTTTATTTGTAACCTGCATGTATTTTCATATCGGTACATCATTTAATGCTTTCCAGTAAATTATCGGCCAATCGGCTGGCGCCGATGCGGAAAAACTCATTATTCAGATATTCTTCGCCCAAAACCTCTTTTACAATTGTATAGTATCTGACAGCGTCTTCAGTAGTGGAGACGCCACCCGAAGCTTTAAAACCCGCTTTCCTTCCTGTCTTGGCCGCATATTCCCTGATAGCCGTACACATTATGAAGGCGGCTTCGGGTGTAGCGCCTCCATATTCTTTCCCTGTTGAAGTTTTTAAAAAGTCGGCCCCCGAATAAAGGGCCAGAAGGGAGGCCTTCATTATGTTTTCAGCAGATTTCAATGCACCCGTCTCCAATATCACTTTAAGCCTGGATTCACGGCATGCGTGTTTTATTTCATTTATCTCTTCACACAATTCTTCATAGCTTTCATCCAGAAAAAATCCCGGATTGAGGACTATATCTATTTCATCGGCCCCACAAGCTACGGCAAGGGCAGTCTCGGCTATTTTCACTTCCGTAAATGTATGCGAAGAAGGGAATCCTCCAGCCACAGCAACAATCTTCGCATCGGCGGTAAGAACTTCTTTTACCGTTTCCACAAAGTTAGGATAGACGCAAATAGCCGCCACATTGGGTAGATCAGACGCCCCGTCCTGTTCATTGACTTTTTCGGTAAGTTTCCATATATCTTCGCGGGTATCGGTGGTATTCAATGAAGTGAGATCGATACACGAATAGAGTCTCCTGTACACTTCCTTATTGTTATTTTGTTTGAATTTCCCGCTGATCATTTCATTTACCTTTTCCGTTATTCGAGCGTCTTTAAGGGCTGTTTTATATTTTTTCAGCGTATCGGTATATTTATTTTCTTCTGCCATATTATTTCAGTTTTTCATTATTTCTATGCCGGTCTTTATCTCTGTTTGTTTTCTTTTCCATATTTTTTTTGAAAACTTCCGTTAAGTTTATGCCGGTCTGATTGGCCATACATATAAGCGCCCACAATACATCGGCCATTTCGTCCCCGAGTTTTTTTCTTGAATCCGATTTCTTGAATGACTGGTCGCCGTATGTCCGCGCCACGATACGCGCCAATTCCCCGACCTCTTCGGTCAGGATAGCCATATTGGTTAGTTCGCTGAAATAGCGTACTCCAATGGTTTTTATCCAGTTGTCTACTTCCTGTTGAGCTTCTTCTATTGTCATTCTATTCTTTTACTTTAGAATCCATCCATATCGTTACAGGTCCGTCATTGACCAGTTCTACCTGCATATCCGCACCGAATTCTCCTGTTTCTATATCCTTGCCCAGTTTTTCTTTCAACGTGCAGCAAAACGCTTCATAAAGAGGTTTTGCCATATCGGGTTTCGCCGCGCGGATATAGGAGGGACGGTTTCCTTTTTTAGTGGATGCGTGCAAGGTGAATTGCGAAACAACCAGTATACCGGCATTCACATCCAATGCGGAAAGATTCATCACGCCATTTTCATCATCGAAGACACGAAGATTTATTATTTTACCGATAAGCCATTCCATGTCTTCTTTATGGTCGCCGCCTTCTATCCCAAGCAAGATCAGTAAACCTTTCCCTATCCGGCATTTTACTCTGTTTTCTATTGTTACCGACGCTTTTGTGACGCGTTGTATTAATACTCTCATTATTATTTATATCCTATCCCCGTTTGGCCAATTTGCAAAGACTTTCCATAAAAGGTAACAAAAGTAATTCTTTTTCCGTTAACAATCAACATTAATCAATTAACGAATAGTAAGAGATACAATCATCTCTACATATTCTGTTATAATTTATTTATTTCTCATGCCTTAATGTATCGTCAATAGCCTTTTTAATCAAAGATTCCATCACAGCATACCCTTCTTCGCCCGGATGCTGGCCATCGAAGCTATAACCGTCCTTCATCCCCTTGTCTTCACCGTTCACCATGGCTAAATAATAATCCACATAGGTATAAGCGTTTTCATCTGCATAAGTTTTGATTTCTGCATTCAAATCTTTTATCTTTCGGGTAATATCCTTTATATGTCCTTTCCAGCCATATCCACTCGAAGGCAATACAGAGGTTAATATGACCCTTATGCCGTTTATCCGGGCAAGTTGAGCCATCGACTTAATGTTGTCCATTGTAAATACAGGGTCGTATTCGCCCGTATTTTCGGCTATATCGTTGATGCCTGCGTTGATAACCACCATCTTGGGATTCAGATCTATCACATCCCGGCGAAAACGTAGCAAGAGTAAGGGACTGGTTTGCCCGCCAATGCCGCGGCAAGTGTAATTGTTATCCTTAAAAAACTTATACCTCATATGTATCCAGTTTTCAGTAATGGAATTACCGATGAATATTACCCTGTTTTCACCGGGTTTGGGAACTTCCAGCCAGCTATTGGCCCAGGCATAAGCATTTAATTTAAAAATATTTCCGCTTTTTCTGTTTTTATAAAAGTCTATCCCTATATAACCCACTGCCACAACATTGCAAATTAAAGACAAGACTAAAATGATTCCAATAAATTTTCCTTTATTCATAAATATTTAATAATCAGTAAGTTCAATTTATAAATACAACTTTATCCGGGAAAGTTGCACGTAAATATTTAAAAAGAACGGGACAGAAAAACTTTCCTCCCCATTCTTCAGAATGTAAAAAAGTTGACGAAATGGAGATATCCGACACAAGAACAAAGATAGACAATTGCCCGCATGTTGCAAGCAGGCTATACGGAACAAATCAATACATGATCGAGAACTTCCTTTTTTTTCGGAAAAGGAGGCTAAACAAATATACCAGTGAACTTGTCGGACAATATATCACTGAAAAACAGACATGTAACAATTATTTTTATGGAGTCATGCTAAAAATATAGCTCAAGATCAACAGAAAAACGGGAAAATAACCTAACTTCGAATCACCAACAAGAAAGGCGTTTTTTATTGGCGAGCAAGCAAGTTGAATTTGATTTCTCTTGAAACAGGCATATGAACAGCTATCATCAAATTATATTAATACTGTTTTTTCTGTTTAAACTTTTAAAAAAATATATTGGTGATTATAGGCTGTTAATTTTATTCATTGTTTTGTATATAAAAATTTGCATATTCTGTTATTAAAAATTTGTTTGCATAAGATTGCGGGTTATTGACAGGGATAAAATTATACAAATTATTTATATATAACGTATTATGTACTTTATTAAAATGATGTTCATAATTATATTTGTTGAAAAATAGCTCGTTTGCTTTTTGTTGATTGGTGTTGATAATACTTTGAAACATCACTTGATAAATAAATGCAATTTTTGATTGTTATTTGCGACTTGTTTCATATATGATATTTTGTTTTTATAAACGGTGATCTTATTGATAAAATTATACCGACAGTTTTCAACAGTTTATGAACACAAGATTGAGAATTATAAATTTTGATGATTTATAAATTTTAAATAGCATATTACCAGATAAATATATACTTTTGTTACTTGTTTAATTAAAAAAGCTACGGGATGAAAGAGTTTTTTAAAAGTTTACTGGCCTCTGTTTTAGGCTGTTCCATAGTATTGGGACTTTGTTTCCTCGTATTTTTCGTTTTTCTTGCGGCAATGTTATCATTCGGTTCCCAGGAAGAATATGTGCTGAAAGATAATACAGTGTTAACATTGAAACTCGACGGCGTCTTGTACGACAGAGTGGAAGAAGAAAATCCTTTGCTTGCCTTGCTGGGACAGGATAAGGATATCAAATCGGGATTGGACGATATTTTGTCATCCATCAAAAAAGCAAAGGAGAATAATAAAATAAAGGGTATCTATATCAATGCCGGCGCTTTTTCCGCATCGGGAGCGTTTTTGAAAGAAATAAGAGACCAATTGATCGATTTCAAGGAAAGCGGTAAATTTATTGTTGCTTACGGCGATATATACACGCAAGGGTGTTATTATCTTTCTTCCGTAGCCGACAAGATGATAATGAATCCGGAAGGTAACATGGATTTGCACGGGCTTTCTGTTTCGCCTGTGTTTTATAAAGGATTGCTGGACAAGATAGGAATAGAAATGCAGATATTCAAAGTGGGTACGTTCAAATCTGCCGTAGAACCGTTCATGCTTGACAAAATGAGCGAAGCGAACAGGGAGCAGGTATCTTCTTATATTGGCGACATGTGGTCTGTTGTCACAAGTGAAATATCAAACTCAAGAAATATTTCTGTTGAAAAACTGAATATAATAGCGGATTCGCTTGCCCTTTTCAAAAAGCCCGAAATATGTGTACAGGATGGTTTGATAGATACGCTGATGTATGAAACAGGAGTAAGAGAATACTTGAAAACATTGCTCGCAGGCGTGGAAAAAGCAAAAGATGTACATCTGGCTTCAGTAAAAGACATAACTACCGTACCACCGGAAAACAAAAGCAAATCGAAAGATGTAATAGCCGTATTGTATGCTGAAGGTTCCATTACCGACGGGTCGGGAACTGACGGTATTACAAGCAAACGCTTCGTAAAAGAATTGGGAAAACTAAAAGACAATGATAATGTGAAAGCGGTTGTATTTCGCGTTAATTCTCCCGGAGGCAGCGCTTATGCATCCGAACAGATTTGGAAGGCTGTTTCCGATCTGAAAGAAAAGAAACCTGTTGTAGTGTCGATGGGCGGGTACGCGGCTTCGGGAGGATATTACATATCCTGTAACGCTTCTAAAATAATTGCAGAGCCAAATACATTGACAGGTTCTATCGGTATATTCGGAATGTTTCCGAATGTGGAAGGTCTCACAAGGAAAGCAGGTCTCACATTCGGCAATGTAAAAACGAATAAACATGCTGATTTCGGGGATGTCACCCGTCCGATGAACGCGGATGAAAAAGCAATATTACAGAATTATATAGAGCGGGGATATGATTTATTCCTTACTCGTTGCTCGGATGGACGCGGCATTCCGAAAAATTCTCTGGATTCCATCGCTCAAGGCCGTGTATGGACAGGCAGGGAAGCTCTAAAAATTGGCTTGGTAGATGAATTGGGAGGTATGGATAAAGCCATTGAAGAAGCTGCCGGACTGGCCGGCTTGACAGATTACTCTTTGAACAGCTTCCCCAAAAAAAGAGATTTCCTGGAATCATTGCTGGGCAACCAGAAAGAAGAACTGGTTACGCAAGTCATGAAAGAATATCTCGGCAGCGATTACAAACTGTTTAAAACAATAAAAGAAATTAAGGAACAGGACTTCATACAGGCGCGCATACCTTATGATATTGACGTCAAGTAAGGTTTATACAACAAGAAAATGATGAAAAACAAGTCCGTACATATCATTAAATGCTTACTGCCGTTTTCATGGTTTTACGGGTTGGTCGTATATATTCGCAACAAGTTTTTCGACTGGGGAATATTGAAGTATGAAGAATTTGATATTCCTGTTATTTGCATAGGTAACATCACTGTAGGAGGAACAGGTAAAACGCCGCATACCGAATATCTTGTCCGCTTGTTGCGGCAGAAATACAGGGTAGGAGTTCTTAGCCGCGGATATAAAAGGAAGTCCAAGGGATTTGTGCTTGCTACCCCTGGATCTACCAGTCGCGAGTTGGGAGACGAATCATTCCAGATAAAACAGAAATTTCCGGATGCGATCGTTGCTGTGGACGGCAACAGGAGAAGAGGCGTCAGGCAAATGCTGGCATTGGAGAATCCTCCCGAAGTAATTTTATTGGACGATGCATTCCAGCACAGATATGTAAAACCTTCATACACGATTATCCTGTCCGATTTCAATCGTCCTGTTTATGAGGATGCTTTACTTCCTGCCGGACGTTTGAGAGAACCGGCTTCGGCCTTTACAAGGGCAAATGCCATAATCATTACCAAGTGCCCTGATGATATGCAGCCTATAGATTTTCGGATTATTTCGCATAATATAAATACGTTTCCTTACCAGAAGCTATATTTCACTCGATTTACTTATAAACAGCTGCAACCCGTATTTAAGGATTTTGCCGTAGAGCAAGCTCTCGATAGTTTAAAAGACAAACATATTTTGCTTGTCGCCGGAATAGCGTCGCCGAAGACGATATTGAAAAAGTTGTCGGAATATACGGATAAAGTGGATACGGTAATTTATCCCGATCATTATAATTTCAGGATCAGGGACATTCGGTATATTACAAAAAAATTTGCGGAAATAACATTTGGCGACAAGATAATACTGGTGACGGAAAAGGATGCCGCCCGGCTTGTATTGAATGAAAATATGAATGAAGATGTAAAGAAACATATATATTGTTTGCCTGTCGAAGTTGGATTTTTAGACAAGGAGAATGATTTTAAAGAAAAAATATACAAACATGTTGGAAAAGATTCGAGAAACCGCGGCATTTATAAGAAATAAAATACAAACTGTTCCCAATATCGCTATTATACTGGGAACCGGGCTTGGCGAGCTGGTACGCGAAATAGACGACAAAAAAGATATTCCGTACGAAAGTATTCCGAATTTCCCTGTTTCTACAGTCGAAGGGCATTTTGGAAAACTGATTTTCGGCAAATTCGGAGACAAGGATGTGGTTGTTATGCAGGGACGCTTCCATTATTACGAGGGTTATAGCATGCAGGAAGTGACATTTCCTGTCCGTGTTTTTCAGGCATTGGGCATTAAATACCTTTTTGTGTCGAATGCGGCAGGCGGAATGAATAGCAGTTTCGACATAGGCGATATCATGCTTATCGACGATCACATCAATACTTTTCCCGAACACCCGTTGCGCGGTAGAAATTACAAGGAGCTGGGACCGCGTTTTCCGGATATGAGCGACGCTTATAGCAGGGAACTGCGTTTGCTGGCTATGCAAATAGCCAGGGAAAACAATATAAAACTGCAGCATGGCGTGTATGTGGGCACGCAAGGCCCTACATTCGAAACTCCGGCCGAATACAACTGGTTTCGTATTATAGGCGGCGATGCGGTGGGGATGTCTACTGTACCCGAAATCATTGTGGCCAACCATGCCAAAATGCAGGCGCTGGCATTCTCCATAATCACCGATTTGGGTGTGGAAGGAAAGATAGTCGAAGTGACGCACGAAGATGTGCAGGAAGCCGCCAGGATAGCCCAGCCGAAAATGGCATGCATCATGCGGGAAGTGATAAAAAGGATAGAGTAGGGGGGTAGTAAAAACTTTCGGCTTGTCTCGTTGTATAGTTTTAAGGGTATAGCTGTCAGATTAAGGCTGAAAATTTTCCATATCCCGGCTCGACAGGGAGATGGAAAGGAAAAAGTCGGAATGACACGCGCCGGTTTGGGCAGATGTCTCAGCTTCCTCAATTTCCTTAAATTACAGCGCAGCCAAATCCGAAAAGACGGGAGCATCCAGGTCGGTATTGTGCGTTTGGCTGGCAGAGTCCTCCTTTCAGTCGGAATGACACGTGCCAGTTTGAGCAGATGTCTCAGCTTCCTCAGCTTCCTCAATTTCCTTGAACTCCTTAAATTTTTTACTTTCCTTAAATTGCCTTGAAGAGAAGACCAGCCAGGTTTGAATGACATTACAGGCATAAAAACACACCCTCTTTGTTTGATTTCAATCCCGAATTCCGCTAATTGGATATAAAAAGGCGGGAATTTGCAACAGCTTATCCAACCGGATTAAATATATTTGTTGGATAAAATATTCTTAAAATTCACGAACAAAATTCAGACTTATGAAAAAAGCGATTCTATCAATGGTTATTGTTGCCGCCGGATTGTTGTCCGGTTGCAGCAGTGAAGAGAGCGTCTCCAGGCCGGAGACAATCGGTCAGACAGGGACTTTGACTTTCAGTTTTCCCGCGCCCCGTCGAAGCGTGACTTATGCCGATACACCGGACGATTCCGATCCTCTGGTTGCAACGGAAGACGAGGCCGCGATTAACGACGTTACCGTCTATATGTTCCGGAGTTCGGGCGACCGGTTGCTGGTGGCAAGGAAATCGGCGTCTCCGAACGAAGT
>JAISSD010000086.1 GCA_031273295.1 Prevotella sp. | reverse complement strand
AAACTAAAAAAGAGAGATTATGAAGAAAAAGATTTTTTCAGTAGTTTTAGTTGTTGCCGGATTGTTATCCGGTTGCAGTAGCGAGGAAAGTGTTTCCGCTCCGGAGACACTCGGGAAGGTGGGTACGTTGACATTCAGTTTTCCTTCTAACCGTCGTAGCGTGACTTACGCTGTCAACGGTGAAGGTACTGCTGCTGTCGATGACGTGGACGCTATCGGTAGCGAGAATGAAATCAACGACGTCACCCTGTACATGTTCGAGAATACGGAAAACGGGAAGCTTGTCAACCGCCAGTCAGTCGAGTCTGACGGCGGTGACATTGCTTCCGTCAGTATCGACGTTACCGATTTTGTTTCGGAAGGAGGGAATTTCATCTTCTACGCTGTCGCCAATGTTAACGGCAACCTTGATGACAATTTCAAGGTCGGTGAAGCCACGCTCGATGATTTCACTTATGCCGTCTCGCTCAATACCGGCAGTAAAAACATTCAGGGTAAAAACATGTTGATGGTAGGTTACAAAACCATTATCGGTCTGTCTTCCACGACCCCTTCGTCAGGACATGAGATATACTTGCACCATCGTGTTGCCCGTTTCGATATTGACAACCTGTCCTTCGACGATGATCCGGACAACGACAATGCTGCCGATTACAATCCAGAGGAAACGTTTTTCACCATCACCCGGATTCATGTTTTGAATACTTTGTCGGAGGGTTACCTCACTGCCGAAGTTAACAAGGGTGTTGCCCGTCCGGCGCTTACTGCCAAATCATCTCTGGCTGATTTGACCGCTATTGATGTTTCGGGTGTTTCGGGTATCAACGAGGGTGTCGCCCCGGGTGCATTTTATATTTGGCCCGGAGAGCTTGCAAAGAGTGATGATATCAGGACGGATGGTTCCACTGTCATCGAGGTGGAGGGTTATTCGGTCGACGGTATCCTGCGGCTTTTCACCGTTCTGTTGGAGAGTCCGCAGGCGATCGAGGCTAACAAGCGTTATATCTTGAGCGTCGAGCGTATCAGCCAGACCGCTTTGACCTTCGCTATCAAGTCTACCGACTGGGTTGGCGGCGCCAGTGTCGAGGCCAGGCCTGAGAGTCCCGACGGTACGTTTGAATATAAGGAGTTCAATATTAACGGCGAGCCGATAGAAGATAGCGGTGAAGACGTTTATGCTGACATTGACTTGTCGGACAACACGGATGATAACGAGTTGCGTTTTTATACCGAGAGTGACAGTCGTGCTACCGGTGAGTTGCGTGTAAGGGCTTCCATGACACTGGGAACTTTGTATGCAGGGGACGTTACTATCGAAACTGACGGTTCATCATCTGTCACTTATTCTGTGGGCAAGGTAAAACAGTATTACAAGGTTCTTTTAAAGAAAACGATTTATCCAGTCATCGGTAGCATTACCATAGACGATTGGAATAACAATGCAGTCACTTTCAATATACGTTCTGTTCCTTATTATCCTGACACCGAGCTTAGGCCTGTCAAAGTTGACGGCAAGTATTGGGCTCCGGTTAATGTCGGGGCTACCAAGGACACTTTCAGTCCCGATCAGGCCGGTTGCGGATATTATTTCCAGTGGGGACGCGGTTACGTTGGTTTTACTTACGGCAGTTCGGGTGATACGCAGGCCGGCCCTGTTTCTGCCGATCTTGCTTCTACTACTTACAAGGATAAGTTCATCACTGCCAGCGACTGGTTATCTCCCAGGAATGACGGTTTGTGGTCAACTATAGATCCTCGTGGTCCTTGTCCGGCCGGATGGCGTGTTCCAACCGAAGCCGAGTTGACGGTTTTGAATAGCAGGTACAGTACTGCGAATATCGAGGGTGCAGCTACCAGTACTATCCGGTTAAGGATTCCCGCTGACGACGGCGAGTCTCTGTATTTGCCTGCCGCGGGCGGCCGCAATTATGGTTCGTCCGGTGCGTGGTACATTCTGGGTACGTACGGCTACTATTGGTCTTCTACCGTTTCGGGTGCCAACGCGAGGGGCTTCTACTTCGATAGCGGTTCGTCCAATATGGGCCCGAACGGTCGCGGGTACGGCCGCTCTGTTCGTTGCCTCCAAGAATAGACAGGTTGCGTCCGGGTATTTTTTAACCGCAAATGGCGCAGATAGCAAGAGGGCATGCCCCTTGCTATCTGCGCCGTCAATTTTATTGAAAATATCCGGTTGCATATTTACATTGCCTTGATAACAACGGATTTTCTAATTTCAGGTACCACGCTGAATATCCTGTTTTGCATGCCGTCCCAAGCCTCGACAGTAATTCTATTGTCAGGTTTATTATTTATATACTTTTCAAAATCATACAGGTAAGAAAAGTGCGACAGGTATTTCGGTTTATTCACTTCTTTGGCTATTTCGGGATAGTATCCTGCATTCCAGAACATACATTCCGTATACCCTCCGGTATTTGTAAAGCGGGTAGTCTGATCCCTGAATACCATTGTTTCGGCAATAAAACGTTTGTAGCTCTCCGACAAGCTCTCTTTTGTATGTTCAAACTTTCTGTTGTTTATTTTCTTTATAATATGTCCTGGACGGATACCGGCTTTGTAGGCGGGAGAATCCATGTCCACATCTTTAATGGTTGTAAGGTCGTCGGCGTCAAAGTACATGCCGGTGTAATTATACCTGTTAAAATCCACTTTGTACCGGGCCGCTATTTTGGATACCGAGTAGGGAAACTGTTTTAGCATAAGCGGAGTGTGCAGTTTCATATACTCTTCCAGGGTATATTTCGATGAAAGGTGATCCTTGATGTTACAGTCCCATATCTGCGTCAGTTTCAAGGGATCTATATATTTCCGGTCGTAAAAGCTGAATCCGTATTCCGCTATATATTGGGCGGCTTTGTCTGTGTACGGATTCTCCGGATCGAAAATTGGCAGAAGCGTCATTTGCTGCTTGTCGGCGTCGAATCTCCATACCCCCGGCGCGTAATTGGGATTGTTTAGCCCGGAGAATCGAGTATTCAGTCCATAATTATAATATACCTGCACTACAATATCGGGGTCGGAAGCGTCGCGAACCAAGCCTTTTGCGTTCAATTCTTTTTCCAATAAAGCCATTATCCGGCTGTCGATAGCCGACGCGGGTTTTCCGTCTTTGTAAAAATCGTAGGTGTGGTAATCGTGAAAATCGATATTTTTATTGGATTCTACATGCAGCGGCAGGGAAAATTCCCGTTCGCTGGTATTTTCGAGACTGTAAAATGAAAATATCTTCGAAAGCTCGCTCTCGCTCACAGAATTGACTGCAATACATTTACGATAGAGGGTATATTCTTTGAAATACGCATTCATATTCCGTATTGTAAACGTGACCGCAGGGGCATACATGTCTTCGAAAAGCCATTTGGCAATGGTTTGATTATCGCGTAGATAAGTGGCTTTTCCATTTATTTCCATAATGATGTCGCCTGCCTTTATACCTGCCTTTTCGGCAGGGGAGTCAGACTCCACGTCCGTAATTATCAATTCGCCATAACCCCAGTTTCGATTATCGCTTACTTCGAAAGTAAAGCCGAAATAACAATTTTTATCGTAGACTTGCGATTTTGTATTAAGAACAAATATTGTAAAAAACAAAAGAATAAAAAGTTTTTTTTCCATTTTAGATAAAAGAATGTCTTTGTTGCAACGATAGTAAAACAGGGATTATCGATCTGTTTTTGTATCTGCAAACTACAAAAATGCAGATACTGTGAGTACCTTGCCAATATCCCCGCGCAAAGATACATATAAAGTTAGAAATAGAAAAACCGGTAATTCAAGTTCAGCAATTCAGGGATTAAAAAATAATTGTTCAGTATCAATAACCACTCTGACCCGGGTCAACATGGCATCGGCTTTCATAATTATACGAAAGCATGGAGTCGGTATATATTGTTCTTGTTTCCGTGTCGTAAATTCTATGGATTATCGATTAACTGTCAGTCTTGAATCAGGGAGCAAGACATCTCCACGACGGGTTTCAAGCCGTAATCGGGTTGATTACGGAGGAGTGAAAGCGACAGGCTCTCCCTTGTCCGGTGCAACAATGATCATAAAGAATACCAGGTTCTGCCAGATATTGCGAATTGTTTCCTTTGAGTATTCCTTGAGCATTTCCGCGACATCCCTGCTGGGGTGGCATAAATCAAATAAATTCTCAAAAAAAACGCCGTCCATCGAATATTTTTCATTATCTTTACATTTTAAATTTCATAAAAACAAAAGAATTACGCATGATGAAAATTATTGGAGAGATTTGGCTTTAACCCGCAGACTGGAAAATAAAGCATTAAAAGCCAGGATGGTAGAAGTAATTGACGGTCGGGAGAAATGGAAGGCAAAAGCAATGAAATATCATGAGGAAAATATGAATTTGACAAGAAATATCGATAGTATAAAAAAAAATTGCATCAGATAAAAAACATGTAAAAAAAGTAAAACCAAAACATTCCCGTTATGGTATAACAATCATTACTCTTTTCCTGAAATCAAAACTTTTGGCTTCATGCAGATTTCGAAGCGTCAGTAATATTTTGACTGTTGTCATGCTGTCTTCAAATATTGAATTCGGGGAATTGAAGACGCCGTCAAGAACATCCGGCATGTTGTGGATCAAGAAGTTGGGATATTATTGTATTTCCAGGGAAAAGGAAAAGGCGGATGACTGGATATTGATTTTCGACGAAAGCATAGGAATAGGCAAGGAAACAATGCTTCTTATACTTGGAATCCGTCAGAGCAGGATAGATTTTACACGTCCGCTGACACGTGACATGACCCCTCTGGTTGTAAAATCAAGGGAAAGCTGGACTGGAGAACAGATTTTCAATGAAATAGAGTATTGCAAAAAGCAATTGGGAGACATTGTTTATGCAACCACCGATGGCGGCAGCGCTTTAAAAAAGGCGCTTCGACTGGCGAAAATACCTCATATCTATGATGTTACGCATGCAATAGCCTCCATACTGGAGAAGCTGTACAGGGAAGACGGTACCTTTACAAAATTAACAAAAGACATGGGCGTTATGCGCCTTAAACTGTGTTGCAGCCAATATGCGCATGTCATGCCGCCCAACCAGCGCTCCAAATCAAGATTTTTAAATCTGGAAATAATCTCCGGCGGGGGATGAATGTCATTGACGTACTGGATAAAAAACAGATAAAAAAAGAAGAAAGAGAGTTGTTGTCATGGATAATCAAGGCAGTTTATCGCGGAGATGAATAATATAATGATTACTGTTGAAGAAATATCCGTATTGCTAAAAAATAACGGATTAAACCGGAAAACCCGCAAAGCCTGTCCGGATATATTGAAATCAAGCCCTAAAAGCGGGAAGCAAAAAATATTCAATGCGATGTTTATTGAGTATATGGATTATAACATGAATCAAATATCAACAAAAAAGAGAACCTTGATGTGCACTTCCGATGTTATTGAAACTGTTTTCGGACGCTACAAAAACGAGCTGAATCAAAATCCGGCGAACGGAATAACGGATATGGCCCTGATCATACCGGCAATGACTTCGGATTTAAACAGGGAAGAAATCATGAAGGCGATAGACGCCAGCACTGTAAAGCAAATAAACCAGTGGCAAAAGGATAACCTGTGCGATTCCCTGTCTGTCATGCGAAATGAGTTCTACAATACTAAAAGCGCCAGTTAATTTTTTTTGACTTATGCCGATTTATGCCACTCCACATCCCTGCCGTGTTCAAGTAACTGATTGATGGCATGTGCGATTTGAAGACAGGTGTAATAGTTTTTCAATCCGTTGTAACCGGTGCGCGAGTACTTGTGTTCCAGTTCGTAATCCCCGCACTTTTGAGTATTAAATCCCTCGTTCTCAAT
>JAISSD010000065.1 GCA_031273295.1 Prevotella sp. | reverse complement strand
GCGATTAACGACGTTACGATTTACATGTTCGAGGATTCGGACGGTGTGTTGAAGGCAAGGAAATCGGCATCCTGGACGGAAGCCAGCGACAGATCGGTAATTTTCGATGTGAACGACTTTACATCGAACAATGCCAACTATACATTTTATGCCGTCGCCAATGTTAGCGGCAATCTTACAGACAACTTCGTTGTCGGCCAGACCACTATCGATAACTTTACCTCTACAGTTGCAACCAATACCGGTACCGATCCGGTTTCCGGGAGCAACATGCTGATGGTCGGTTACACAACCATAGAGAGCTTGTCCCCCTCTACCCTTCCGTCCCAGACGATTGTCCTGCGTCACCGGGTGGCGCGTTTCGATATAAACAACCTGACTTCCGACGGCAATCCGGACAATGACAACCAGGAGTCTGGCTCCGAAACATTTTTCGAGATCAAGAGGATCCATGTGAAGAACACCCTTTCGGAGGGATACCTGACGGAGGAAGACAGCAGTAACGACGGACGCGCTCCCCTTACCGAAAAGGTTTCTTTGACAGGCCTCAATGCGATTGACGTTTCCGGCAAAACTAATATAAATAACGGGCTTGCCGAAGGCGCGTTCTACCTTTGGCCCGGAGTGCTGGCCGCCGGATCCGGTTTGGATGCTCCCGGGTCCACAGTCATCGAGGTGGAAGGGGTTTATATTGGCGACAGCGAACCCAATCCCGTACTGTTCACCGTCCAGCTGGACAGCGAACAGGATATTTTGGCGAACAAGCGTTACACTTTGAGCGTGTCGCGTATCAACCAGACTACCCTGGCGTTCACCCTGACCGCTTCAAAATGGGGAGAGGGCGTTGACATTCCGGCTACTCCGCGTGCAGGCGCATTTGAATACGCCGGATTCACGTTGAATAGCATCCCGATGGAAGAAAACGCCGAGGGTTTTGACTTGTCGAATAATACTGCCGACAATATCTTGACGTTTTACACCTTGTCCGACGTCAAGATCACGGGCGCACTGGACGCTACCCTCACTTTGGATTTCGGAACGCCATATAAAGACAGTATAAAATTTGAAGCTGTTGGCGCTCCAATCGTCACTTATTCTGTCGGCAAGATCAGGCAGGATTACAAAATCATCCTGAAAAAGACGACTTACCCGGTCGATGGAACGCTCACGATAAAAGAAATAGACGAATCCGGCGGCACCGGCAACAAGAAGATATTCAACATTATTTCCCTTCCCGGTTACGACGGCACAGCGCATAAGCCTGTCCTTGTCAGGGGCAAGTATTCAGGACAGGAAGAAGGTGTGGATGAGGACAGGTATTGGGCGCCTGTGAACGTTGGCGCGACTTCTACCACTTACAGCGCGAATCTTGCCGGTTGCGGATATGTTTTCCAATGGGGCCGCAATGTTCCGTTTGTTTACGGCAGCTCGAATGATACTTATGGCGGCCCTGTTTACCCTGAGACTCCTGTCGAGGACTACGAGAATAAATTTATCACAAGCGCTTCCGACTGGTTAATCGAACCTGATGACGATTTGTGGTCGGGCGCCAATGCACAGGGTCCATGTCCCAATGGCTGGCGGGTTCCTACAGCCGAAGAGTTGACAGTCTTGGCAGATCATGCTGGTATTAGCTTCAGCGCCGGTAACTTGACGATTCCGCACGACGGTCAATCCGGCGCAAACCTTAACCTGCCTGCCGGCGGCGCCCGCTTTGGTTCGTCTGCTGTGTGGAGCAGTCGGGGTGCGGGCGGCTGCTATTGGTCGTCTACTGTTTCCGATGCTTCCGCAATGAGACTTTTCTTCAATTCGGCTACGCCTGTTGTGAATGCGTCCATTCGTGCTGACGGCTTCTCTGTTCGTTGTATCCAGAAATAAGAATGGAGAATGAAGAATTAGGAATGAAGAATGAAGAATTAAGAATGAAGAATTAGGAATTAAGAATTAAGAATTAGGAATTAAGAATTAGGAATTAAGAATAAGGAATTAGGAATGAAGAATGGAGAATTAGGAATGAAGAATTAGGAATGAAGAATTAGGAATGAGGAATGAAGAATGAAGCATTAGGCATGGAGAATGGAGAATAGAGAATGCTACGAAGCGACCCGTAATCCGTTTACTGTTGTTGTTTCAGTTTGAATAATGCGCGGGAAGCTGACTACGAAACTCGGGTCGCAGGGAATTGCAAATTCCCTGCGACCTTTTATCTGGATTTACAATTCGAAAAAAATGGATTGTAACCGGGTAATCAACGGGTTTTAGTGCAATTACATTTTACGCGGTATACTTTTTTACAGGAATACCCAAAATGTGATTCTTTCAAAAAAAAATAAAAAAGGAGAAACCAGAATCTTTGTCAAAGAAATATTGCACGCCATTGATCGAACTGTCTGACAGAAGCTTCCCCGAATTTGGAAAGGCTTTGCCGTATTTTTTCTATCGGACGTTCTTCTCCCAAACGGGTTTTTGAAAAAAAGCAGTCGGAAAAGCAGATCAGTTTTTCCTCAATACTGACAGGGCGCATATCCCGATGGGGTAGAGGCATTTTGTTTTTCTTTATTTCTTCCAACGATATCCCTGTCCCGGTATGTCTTTCGCAGACCAGCGCATGCGCCGGATAACCCAGCTTTTCCACTATTCCACGCCCGATATAGCCATGTGCAATGTAAGGCTCTATACCAAAACACTTTATGGAAGGAGCATTTGTCATAAAGACGCCTATGTCGTGGATCATGCCGGCCTCGCTTACGAATTTGGTATCAATATGCAGTTCCGGATGACTCGCCGCTATAGACAAAGCCTTGTTGGTTACATCGGTACTGTGTTGCACGAGGATATTGTGCAAATCCGAGCCTTTTTTATAATATTTTTCAATTATAGCTAATGTATTCATGCGGTATTCGGTCTCTTTCGTATAAAACAAGCAAGCTTGTAAAATGGCTTTTTGCCAGATACTTTCCATGCGCAAAACCATGCCGTACGCGGTATGGAATAAAGAAAGAACGCATTTTCCAGTATCAAGCCGCTTGTTCAGGCTGGCTTTACCCGGCGAGAATGTCCGGAAAAATCTTCTCCTTTCCCGGTATCTATTCCTCCGGTTTTGGGAAACTCTTCCGTTTCTTTTAGTATTTCTTCCGAGCGTGAAGCCCATTGGCGTTCTCCGAATATTTTCTTCAGATCGTCGGCAAATATGACCTCTTCCGTTATCAGCAAGCTTGCCAGTTTGCCATGGCCTTCTGCATGTTGGCTCAACAGTTTTTTTGCCCGCTCGTATTGTTCGTTTATCATTGTCTGCACTTCCCTGTCTATCAATAAAGCCGTTTCTTCACTATATGGTTTTGTAAAGCCATAGCTTTCGCCGGAGCTATCATAATAGCTTAGGTTTGGCATCTTTTCGCTCATTCCGAGATACGAAATCATTGCATAAGCCTGTTTGGTAACACGTTCCAAATCATTTGCCGCACCCGACGATATATGCCCTACAAATACTTCTTCGGCGGCGCGCCCGCCAAGTAGCGCGCACATTTCGTCCAGCATTTGTTCTTTGGTTGTAATTTGCCTTTCTTCGGGCAGATACCATGCCGCGCCTAAAGCTTTACCCCGGGGAACGATGGTAACTTTTACCAGCGGGTTGGCATATTGCAGGAACCAGCTCAAGGTTGCATGTCCGGCCTCATGTATGGCGATGGTCTTTCTTTCGTCAAGCGTGGTTATTTTGCTTTTCTTTTCCAATCCTCCGACAATGCGGTCTACGGCATTGGTAAAGTCGTCTTTCTGCACTACCTTTTTATCTTTACGGGCGGCTATCAAAGCGGCTTCGTTACATACATTCGCGATATCGGCGCCCGAGAATCCCGGAGTCTGACGGGCGAGGAATTCCACATCTACCGAATCGTCTGTTTTTATAGGGCGGAGATGTACTTTAAATATTTCTTTACGGTCATTTACATCCGGTAGGTCCACTGTGATCTGACGGTCGAAACGCCCTGCGCGAAGCAACGCTTTATCCAGAATATCAGCGCGGTTGGTTGCGGCAAGGATGATGATGCCGCTGTTAGTGCCAAAGCCGTCCATTTCCGTAAGCAACTGGTTCAACGTATTTTCCCGTTCGTCATTCGAACCCATATTCAGATTACGTCCGCGAGCGCGACCGATTGCGTCGATTTCGTCAATAAATATGATACAGGGAGCTTTTTCCTTAGCTTGCTTGAATAAGTCCCTTACACGGGATGCTCCCACTCCGACAAACATTTCCACAAAATCGGAACCCGACAATGAGAAGAACGGAACATTCGCTTCCCCTGCAACAGCTTTTGCCAGCAATGTCTTGCCTGTTCCCGGAGGGCCTACAAGCAAAGCTCCTTTAGGTATTTTACCTCCGATTTCCGTATATCGCGAGGGGTTTTTAAGGAATTCCACTATTTCTTCTATTTCTTCTTTGGCTTCCGACAATCCGGCGACGTCTTTGAATGTGACGCGCAAATCGGAACTTTTGTCATATAATTGCGCTTTTGACTTGCCCACGCTGAATACTCCGCCACCGCCGGCGCCACCTCCCGCCATGCGGCGCATCATATAGATAAACAACCCGAATATCAACACAATAGGTAAAAAATTTAACAGTATATTCCATACACTGTCGGTATTGGACTCGTAGCTGACGTCAATGTTATGGTTATATTCCGATCTTACTTTGTCATAAAAATCGGAAAATTTATCGGCGGAAGGAATTTTTACCAAAATAGAAGGCTTGTCTCCTGCGTTTTTGGCGTCCGCTTTGAACACATGATCTATCGAATCTTTACGAATAAAAGCCTTTAGCGTGTTGCCTTTACTGTCAACGATAATATTGCTTATGCTATTATCTTTAACATAACCCTGAAAATCGGACCATGCCACTTCTTTCTGTATTCCTGCAGCATTTCCGGAGAATATATACATTCCAATAATGGCGGCGAATACAACGAGGTATACCCAATAGAGATTGAACGGCATTTTCGGGCCTTTGGCGCCCGGCATTATGGGCTTGTTACTTTCTCCTTTGTTATAATTATTCATATATTTCTGATACGTAATATTTAATTGGTTATCTCTGGCCTGCTGATATACTGCAATCGGCAAAAGGTTGTTTGCTGTCAATCCATATCAGGGATAGATTCCAGGCCGGCGTCGGCCCATAGATGCTCGATGTTGTAAAACTCCCGCAATTCCGGCAAGAAAACATGTACAATAACCGTACCGTAATCTATTCCTACCCAACGGCTTTCACGTAATCCGTCGATAGAAACGGGGCGTTCTTTTTTCTTCTTTTTCAGCGAATCAACAATTTCATCGGAGATGGCCGTTACTTGTGTCGGTGATTTTCCTTCACATATAACAAAGTATTGGCAAATAGTTCCGGGTAGATCTGTCATATCCACTATGACAATATTCTTTGCTTTTTTATCCTGACATGCAGCTATAATGCTGTTTACTAGGACTTTTCCTTCTTCCATTCGTAATTTTAAGTATATAAATCTATTTTAGCTTACAAATATAAGCTGATTTTTTGAACAATTCGCCTATATATTGTGCAAGAACAAAGAATTAATGAAGAAAAATGAAAAAAAAGGGAAAACGGCTTACTTTTGTATCATGGAAAAATACGATTTGATAACAATAGTAGGCCCTACTGCATCCGGCAAGACAGCTTTTGCCTGCCATCTGGCCTACACACTCGATACTGAAATTATCAGCGGAGATTCGCGGCAGGTATATAAGTCTATGGATATTGGCACAGGAAAAGACCTGGCAGACTATATTGTAAATGGAAAAAATATTCCTTGTCATCTGATAAATATCCGCGAAGCAGGTGAAAAATATAATATTTTCGAATACCAGCACGATTTTCACCGGGTATATAAAGACATTAAAAACAGAGGGAAACTTCCCGTTTTATGCGGAGGATCAGGTCTCTATGTAGAGTCTGTGCTGAAAGGGTATTCTCTTGTGAATGTGCCGGAAAATAAAGAACTGAGAAAGAAATACGGCAATTGCAGTTTACGGGAACTGACCGGTTTATTGACAGCATACAAGACTTTGCACAACACTACGGATGTAGATACCGTGCAACGGGCTATCCGCGCCATGGAAATTGAAGAATACAAGAAGGAACACCCGCTGGAGCATAACGGATTTCCTCCGTTGAACAGCCTTGTTATTGGCGTGGATATAGACAGGGAATTACGCAGGCAAAAAATATCAATCCGTCTTGAATCCCGTCTTGACGAGGGGATGATAGACGAGGTGCGGCAAATACTGGACAAGGGCGTCAGCCCCGACAGCCTTGTCTATTATGGATTGGAATATAAATATGTCACTCTCTATTTGCTGAAACAACTGTCTTATCAGGAAATGTTTTCACAGCTTGAGATAGCTATTCATCAGTTTGCGAAACGGCAAATGACTTGGTTTAGAGGCATGGAAAAAAGGGGATTCCGCATTCACTGGATAGATGCTTTGTTGCCTGTGCGGGAAAAAACAGGAAAGGTCTTGGAGTTGATCAAGCAATGAAAAATAAACAAGCTGTAGCAGTTCGGTTTTTCGCATGTATCAGTTTAATATATTGACCGGCTACGCTTCAATATAAATAAAAACGGGCAAATAGAGATTCGGGAAATTTGATATATGAAGATTTTAACGTATCTTGCCTCGCCAAAATGTTAGAAGTTTATAACGCGCGCTTGCCCGGCGCTTGTGCAAGTGTTGCCACCTAAAAAACAATGAAAATGAAACACAAGTTGTTACTTGTTTGTATCTTGGGATTCTGTTCCCATATCAATGCCCAAAAACAGGACGATGTCAAAACGGTATTTCAGACTTCCCATCCATGGAAACCGTCCATCGACACGAGAGCCGACGGAGCGATTGTCTATGGCGCCGGAGGGAATCCTTCCGATAATTCAAGAAGGATACCATTCGAAGAGCGCGTGCAATCTTGGCGGGACAGAGGATATATCGCCCAGTTTATGACCGGGATCGCATGGGGGGAATATCAGGATTATTTTATGGGGAAATGGGATGGAAAAACGAATCGCTTGCGTGAAGGACAAAAAACGTTAAATGGAGATACCGTTTTTCACGGATATATGGTTCCTTACATTGTCCCCACCGCCGACTTTATCCGTTATATGAAAGAAACACAGATCAAGCGGGCGATTGATGCCGGAATCGGTACGATCTATCTCGAAGAACCCGAATTCTGGATGAGAGCGGGATATAGCGATGCGTTTAAAGACGAATGGCGAAAATATTATGGCTTTCCGTGGCGCGCCCAGCACGAATCTCCTGAAAATACCTATTTGTCAAATAAACTGAAATACCATCTTTATTATAACGCGCTTGAAGAAGTATTCACATATGCCAAAGAATATGGCAAAAGTAAAGGGATGGACGTCAAATGTTATGTTCCTACCCATTCGCTTGTGAACTATACTTCGTGGCAAATAGTGAGCCCCGAAGCAAGCCTGGCCTCTCTGGATTGTATTGATGGCTATATAGCGCAGGTATGGACAGGAACATCCCGTGAACCGACATATTACAATGGCGTGCAAAAAGAGCGGGTATTCGAAAATGCTTTTTTAGAGTATGGTTCCGTTCAGTCCATGACTTCCCCGACAGGTCGCCGCACATATTTCCTTACCGACCCGATAGAAGACAGGTCTCGTGATTGGGCGGATTACAAGAAAAACTATGAAGCTACATTCACAGCGCAATTGCTATATCCGAATATCGCCGATTATGAAGTGATGCCCTGGCCGGAGCGTATCTATGAGGGGCTTTACCGCACAAGTAAAGACAGCGGGCAAGAAGCAAAGATACCCCGTCACTATTCTACCCAGATGCAGATAATGATAAATACGTTGAACGATATTCAGGTATCTGAAAACAAAGTGAGCGGCTCTCGCGGAATCGGTGTGTTGATGGCTAATTCGTTAATGTTCCAGCGTTTCCCCAACCATGCGGGATATGACGATCCCCGCTTCTCCAGCTTTTACGGGCAGACGTTCCCGTTGTTGAAACGCGGGATTCCCGTTGAATTGGTGCATATTGAAAATACGCCATACGCGGATACATTCAAAGATTTAAAGATACTGGTAGCTTCCTATTCGAATATGAAACCGCTTGAAGCGAAATATCACGATTTTATAGCCGCCTGGGTCAAAGAAGGAGGAGTTCTTGTATACTGCGGTGAAGATATTGACCCGTATCAGTCTGTTATGGAGTGGTGGAATACTAATGGCAATGACTATCACACGCCGGCCGGCCATTTATTTCAAAAGCTGGGCCTTTCCGTGAAACCTGTCGAAGGCAAATATCAATATGGTAAAGGTTCCGTATATATATTAAGAGAAGACCCGAAACACTTCGTATTAAAGCCCGGGAACGACGCCAAATATTTTTCACTTGTAGCGAAGGCGTATAAAGATGATGCGGAGAAAGGAGATATAGAACAGAAAAACAACCTTTATCTGGCTAGGGGGGCTTATATTATAGCTGCCGTTATGGATGAGAGCGTATCTGATAAACCTCTTGTTTTATCCGGCCTCTATATTGATCTATTCAATAAAGATCTGCCTGTTTTGTCCCGGAAGACAATAAATCCGGGAGAGCAGGCATATTTATATGATGTTAAAAAGATAAAAGACAAAAGTAAGGCCAGGGTATTATGCGGAGCCTCCCGCATTTATGATGAAAAACAGGATGCGAATAGCTATTCGTTCATAGCCAAAAGCCCGGAAAATACCACAAACGTTTCACGGGTGCTTTTACCCGGGAAGCCTGTAAGTGTTGTAATAAACAATGATATGGAAAAGAATCCGGATACGATGTGGGATGAACAATCCAATACTTACCTGCTAAGTTTTGAGAACGATACAGAAGGAGTCAAAGTGGTATTTAAATGGTAGATCCTGAAAAATTTAAACAGGAATTCTTGCGGAGAATTAAAAGCGCCGGTATAGATCGGCAAAGTGTTTTATGTTTTGTTTATAAATGAAATCTCAATGAAAAAGTACTTTTTTATAATTATCCCGTTATTTTTGTTTACCGGGGCTGACGCTTCAAATGTTGTAAATGGAAACAAACCTGAAAGATCCTCCGGCTTTACGTCCGAAGACGCCACAATAGCCATAGATGCATTCAACGATTCTTTTTTCGATAGAGAAACGGGATTGTATTCCGCCACCTCCGACAAGAAAGGGCGGGCGGCTATCTGGACGCAAGCCATTTATTGGGATATGGTAATGAATGCATACAAAAGAACCGGCGATTCCAAATATCTCCAGTTGATAGAAGATATTTATCGTGGCGGATATCGGCAATATGACGGTTACAATTGGGATAATACGGTGGAATGGTTCATCTACGACGACATCATGTGGTGGGTCATATCAATGGCCAGAGCTTATGAAATAACGAAAGACCCGAAATATCTGGGACACTCTATACTCGGCTTTGAGCGTGTGTGGAAAGGAACTCCCGGAGTAAAGGATAAAGGGTCTTACGACACCGGAAAAGGAGGACTTCGGTGGGGCTGGAAGAGAGACGAGTGGAGGGGGAAGATGGCATGCATCAATTATCCGGCGGTGATAGGAGCCATGACATTATATAATATAACGAAAGACAAGTCTTATTTGGATCGGGCAAAAGAAATCTACACATGGTCGAGAAACGCCCTGTTTGATAAAAATGACGGCAAAGTAGCAGATCACAAAGTGATGGATGGTCCCGCCAATTGGACAACGAACCTGTACAATCAGGCCACGTGTATAGGAGCCGCCGTGATGCTGTATAAAGAAACGAAAGACAGGATGTATCTTAAAGATGCTGTTCTGGCAGCCGATTACAGTAAAAATAAAATGTCGGATAATAACGGCGTCCTGTTTTTTAAGAATGGTATAGAACAGGGTATATATACGGCCATTTTTGCCCAATACATAATTCGTCTGGCAGAAGACTGCAAGCTGGACCGGTATGTTGAGTGGATGAGGTTCAATATAGATACTGCATGGGCAAACCGGGATAAGGATAGAAATCTGACGTTCAAAGATGCGGCAAATCCGTGCCCCACAGGAGTAATCGAAGTATATGATGCAAGCGGATGCCCTGCTTTGATGCAAGTAATATCGCCGAAAAGGAAATAATAAACAGTCGTCCCTTAAAGATTGAGCGATCATTTGTCTGTCAATGAAATAATTATTAAAATGATTGTAATTACCCGGGTGACAAAACGAATTGATTTACAAATATTTATCTCTATTCAAGTTTTGATGTTCAATGTATATGAGAATTATAAACTGCATATTATCAGCGAATTATAAAATTAACACTCCAATATGATTGATTTTTCTTGATATGATATATAATTGATTATTTTATATTTATATTTATGTAAAGTACCTGGGTAGTTGCGGATTGCTTGGCGTAAAGAATAAAAAAAGAAAAGGTTGTCATCCCGACAACCAATCTTCATTATTAACCTTAAATCTAATACCATGAAAAACACAGTACAAAGATAATGGATTTTTATGTTGTAAAACATGTTTTTCTGTTTTTATTTCTTCGTTTAATTTTTTTTAACGTTGTTAATTGTCCGCGATTCGATTAAACGAATACAACAAATGCTTAAAATCATTACTTGGTCGTTTCTCAAAAATGATTTGTAGCAGGGATAGCCGTCAGGCTAGTTGAAAGTCCATATCCCGGCTCAATATAACATGTTTGGTGAAATTTTTGGCATTCAAGCCTCATATCTCGTTTCTATCCTGCTCGCTACAATTCTTTCACACAACGCACGGCTTGGGCGTGCGCCCGATCGTTGGAACTGGACGGCTGCACGTCGCCGTAGAAGAGCAGGCGGTATGCGCTCCCACCATTCGGCGAGGACGACCACCAGTCAGCTTCGTAACCGACGAGGTACAGCGAGCCTTCGGGGCGACGAAGCCCGCCAGCAGAAAAGAACGGCTTGTACGACAGTAAATTAGTCGTGGCATGGTCGTATTGCTTGCGTCGTCCGTCGACAGTAATCCATGTGCCCGAGGAGTTACCGGAGAAAGTATCCGTTATATTGTTCCAACCATTCTCGGTTTTTACATAATCGTTATCATTACTTATACCGGCCGGCACGGCAAATTCAGCGGCAGTAGGCATACGCCATCTTACACCCGGTGAGCCCGGAGCCGTGCCCGTTTCACTGAGATAACGGCAAATATCTCCTTTTTTGTTTGCAGGATCATATCCTCCGCTTTGGTTGGACGCATTGAGGGTGAGATGGGCGTAGTTCAGGACGGAACCGGAACCAGAAGTCACTGGCTGAATGTTACTCCAAGTGTAGGCGCTACCGGCAGTTGTGCGGCTCCAGGTAGAAGTTGTCGGGTTGTCGGTAACATAATTGGGAACGTATACCACGTTAGCGCTATTCCATGAATTGCCTGTTGATCCAGATGTGTAGCGCATCGGATCCAGTCCAATGAGGTTGCCCCATTTGAAGAAGACGCCCTGATAACCTTCCTTGCCGGTAGGAGCGCCGGTGGGGTTATTGGTTGGAGTATTCTCGAAAGTCAGATAACCGGTAGTAGAACCCGTAGAAACCCAGTAGATATTGCTGCCCGCCCAGCCGCCGTGACCTGTCGGATTAGGCTGTGCCGTATACGTCTTTGCTGCCAGATTAACCGTCTTTGGTACTTCCGTAAATTCGCCGGTCGGGCTGAAAAAGACTAGCTTCGCAGTAGAAACTTCATACTTGGGACTGGCTTTAAGGCTGAATGTTATACCGGTAGTACCCGTACTGCCACTGGTACCGCCGGAACCCCCGTTACCAATACCAAAGGATGTAACAATCCCGTTCGGATCGCTGTCTACCCTGACGTTCCACTTGCTATAGGACGATGTAACAGTTAAAGGGGAGTTGGTTACGCCTGAATCCGGAAACTGGGATTGTACCGGGTCGGTAACAGTGAACGCGTCGGTATTGCTTTGGGTGACGGTTACGACTTTCGTTAACCGGCCCGAAGTAATTGTG
The DNA here is from genome assembly GCA_031273295.1 of Prevotella sp. Taxonomy (GTDB): domain Bacteria; phylum Bacteroidota; class Bacteroidia; order Bacteroidales; family Dysgonomonadaceae; genus Dysgonomonas. The sequence continues at coordinate 1,752 of JAISSD010000065.1, read as the reverse complement.
ATGGTGCCGGCGGGAGATCGCGCACCGCCTGTATTATTGGCGGCCACACTGAATGTAAGGGTAGAAAGTGTATTCGCTACGCCAGTGACGGAGGCAGTACCGCTGTCGAAAGCGGAACCGAATCTCAACCAGCTCTGGTCGCTTGATACGGCAGTATAACCGCCTCCATATGTTGTGGATACTTTCAGGGTACTTACCGTCCTGGCCGTTTTGTCCAGAGTATAGCTGTCCTGACTGACGCCCAGTGCATATTGTCCGTTATAGTCATAAGAGGTAAGGGATTCGTCCGTAGCGGACAGATTGTAGGTAAAATTGACAGGCCTTGTGGAAGCAAGACCGGTGGAGGCAAGATCAGCGGATGTATAACCCGGACCTGAAACTCCGGTGATGTTGAACCTGTAGCGGTGGTTGCGCAGAACAGACAGGAAGGTCTGGTTTGGATAGCTACCGCTGACAAAGTCGAGGCGGTAGTAGGTAACGGTGCCTGATCCGTTGTACTTGCCTCCGATGACAAGATAAGGATTGTTTGTCAGGGCGTCAGTCCCTGCTGCATGTTCGGCCATATAGATTGCTCCGGTACACATAAACTTGTTGGCGCTGAACCCGTCAGCCGTGCCATTGGATGACAGATAGGATGGAACCGGAGAATCATTGGTACCCGGAGCAGGAGTCGGGATGGACGGCGCTGTAGCTGTTGTTCCCGAATACTTCCCGCTGTGTGGAGCCACCGAGCCTTTATTGAGAGAGTTGTACAGATAAATCTCTTCGAGAGTAAAGGTGGAACTCAAGCCCGCAGCGTTTTCCGTACCGTCAGTCACATTGTCGGGGAACTTGAGTCCCACATCTATTCTTGCCACGCTGCGTATCAGGGAAATAGACGGAATACTGCTTGCACCGGCCAGAGAGACGGGAGCAGCAGTCATACCCCACATCGGGAAAGGTTTGAAATTACTGCTGCCGGTCACATTCCACTTTCCCGAAGAAGCGAAAGTTATGGACTGCATGGCTGTTTCTTTAGTGGTAGAGGAGGTAAAGGAAGTTACGGCAGTCTGAACCGCATCATGCGCGTTGGCAACGACCATGACATAAGCGCTGGCAATATTGCCAGCCGCTCGCAAGTACACATCGAAAGTCTTTGTACTACCCGTGCCAATGATTTTTGACGGCTCGGTTACAGCTGCGTAACACAGGTATTTGCTGTCCGAACCGAAAACCAGCACATCGACTTCAGATACATGAGTTTCGTCAACAGTACCCAAAGCGTAAGTAGATACCGGGGTAAGCCCCGGAACAGAAATCTGCATGCGAATATAACCTTCCGGAACAGGAGGCAGGGCATCGTCGGGCAGGAACTCGTCGTCCGTGTTTTTACACGAACCCAAACATAGAAACAAAGTGGCTAGCAAGCCGCATAAAAGTACAGGTTTCATGAATATAATTTTTATATAAATAATAAATTCAAACCGTACCAGTGAAGAGAGTATCGTAAAAGTCTTGCAAAGATAGATAAATGAAATGAAAGAAAAAAATTTATCGTTTTATTTTTTAGGCGTCCCTGACAGGCCATGGATAAAAAAAGAGTAAACACAATGATTTTTGTATTTGTATCGTAACTTTAAAACAAAGAATTATAAATGACAATAAAGTTTTCACCCGAAATGCATCAAAACAATTTATGTCCGGTACTTGCCGTGACTTTAACGATAATTTGCCGTAACCTTGTTGAACTTGTAAATAATGGAAAAAACCCGA
>JAISSD010000050.1 GCA_031273295.1 Prevotella sp. | reverse complement strand
GATTTGTGGAATAACGGCGACTCTCAAGGCCCGTGTCCCAATGGTTGGCAGGTTCCTACCTCCGGCGAGTTAAGCGGCTTGGGTTCCTCCGGTACTTTTAGCAGCGGCAATAAACGTTTTGAAATCTCCGGCGACGTTTCCCCCGAGTACCTGTATTTGCCGGCCACTGGCGGGCGCGATAATGCCGGCGTGTGGGACGCTCGGGGTACAACCGGCGCCTACTGGTCGTCTACCGTTAACGAAACTGGCGCAATGAGGTTGAGTTTCCCTTCTATCAGTGTGGGTGCGCGCGTTCGGGCGTACGGCTTCTCTGTTCGTTGTATCCAGAAACAAGAGAAACAGTAAAAAATTAAAAATGCGCAAAGCGAAAAAGGATTGAAAATGGCGCGAAGCGGCGACAGGAGAGGCATGCACCGTCGCCGCACCGTACGCCTTCGCAACTGCGACTGTTCGCAGGAAGGTTTGTATTTTGTAACTGCTTGTGCGCAAAACCGGAAATGTTTGTTTGATGCAGGGGCGTTGCGCGCAATGCCCCAATATCAAACGAACAAAAAACATTCGAACCGGAATTGTATTTCTTGTGGCGACATTTTTCGAAAAATGCGAAAAACAGGTATCAACAATGTCCGATTTTAATATTCGAGGCTCTAATGGACATTTTGGGATTGTTTTTACAGGCAATATTAACGGGAGCGGAGGATGTTTATATCTCCGCCTCTTTTATAGCGTACTCCATCGGATCCCAAAGCCTCTATCACATAGTAATAAACGCCTGTATTTACATATTTTCCCTTGTAACGTCCATCCCATCCTTTGGCCGGGTCGGTGAATTCAAAAAGTTTTTGTCCCCATCGGTTAAATATGGTGCATCTGAATTTTACCAGAGATCTGTAAGCAACCTTGAACTCGTCATTTGAACCCGGGGAATCGCCCGGAGAGAAATAATTGGGGACGTCAAGATGAGATTCCGTAACAGTAAATGAAAATGTATCTTCAGACGCGTTTGAATCCTTGTCTTCAACTACCAGCCTGATAACATATTCTCCCGATTCTTCGAAAATATATCTCATATCTTTATCGGTATATCGCGCCAGAGGGTTTTCCATGTCGCCCTTCTTGTAAAGATACCAGCTATAATAAATGGCTCCGTCGCCTCCAGATCCATAGAAACGAAATGTTGCCGGAGCGGAAAATATTTTACTTTTCATCTCTTCTTCGGTTATTTTCTCATTTGCCGCGTTTCTTCTTTCGACTTCATAATCGATACGGGCTTTGATATCCCCTTTCGTATCCTGTGCAGACAACCGACCAGGCAAAATCATAATAAACAACAGGAGAAACAAATTTTTCATGTGTACATAATTTGTTTTTAACGGTCATAAGGAACTCGCAACATACTGGTTTCGCCGAACGTTGTTTCATGCTCTTTGGCGCAAGTTTTACATGCCCGTTTGGATGCTCGCATTAAAATAATAAACCTTCTATCATTTAACGGACAGAAGGTTTATTTTATTTTGTAAAAAGTCATATAATGTCGCTCTACCCGGGTCAGGCTTCGGTGAGCAACGATACTCCCGCCTTTTTGAATACTTTTTCTATTTTTTCAAAAGCCATATCAACCTGTTCCCTGGTATGCGTCGCCATCAAAGAGAAGCGAATCAGAGTATCGGCCGGAGATACGGCCGGAGATACAACAGGATTCACAAATACCCCCTCTTCGAAAAGCCATTTGGTTATCATAAACGTTTTTTCGTTATCCCTGATAAACAATGGAATGATCGGAGTAGCCGTGTGTCCTATTTCAAAACCTCTGTTACGAAAACCGTCAAGCGCATAATGGGTTATGTCCCATAATGCTTTTATTCTTTCAGGCTCGGCCAATATAATATCCAGTGCGGCATTTGCAGCCGCCGTAGCAGCCGGCGTAGCGCTTGCGGTGAAGATATAAGCGCGTGAATTGTGGCGCAGATAGTCCAAAATTGTTTCATTTCCCGCGATGAATCCGCCAAGAGAGGCCAGCGATTTGCTGAATGTGCCCATGATAAGCTCCACATCATCTACCAATCCGCATTGTTCGGCAAGTCCTTTTCCACTGTAATTTTTACCGAGAACTCCCAAACTGTGGGCTTCGTCGACCATTACGCTGGCATTGTATTGCCTGGCAAGCCTTATTATTCCGGGTAAGTCGGCAATATCGCCTTCCATACTGAATACTCCGTCGACTACGATAAGTTTCACCTTGTCGGGTTCGCATTTTTGCAATTGTTTTTCCAGAGAATCCATATCGTTATGGCGAAATTTCAGTTTCGTGGAATACGAAACTCTTGAGCCTTCAATGATGGAAGCGTGGTCGAGTTCATCCCACAATATATAGTCTTCACGTCCTGTGACACACGATATTACTCCCTGATTTACGTTAAACCCCGTTGAATAAACGATCGCGTCTTCTTTACCGACAAATTTTGCAAGTTTTTTTTCCAGCTCGATGTGGATATCGAGAGTACCGTTCAGAAAACGCGAACCGGCCATTCCTGTCCCGTATTTCCGGGTGGCTTCTATAGCCGCTTCTTTCACTTTCGGATGATTGGTCAAGCCAAGATAGGCATTTGAGCCGAACATCAACACCTTTTTACCGTTTATAACGACTTCGGTATCCTGGTCGCTTTGGATTTGTCTAAAATAGGGGTAGATTCCTGCGGCCCGCGTATTCCTTGCCGCGTCGTACCGATATAACTTATTAGTTAGTAAACTCATACTCGATTTTCAACAAATATAGAACAAATATAGATTATTATAATTGTATATCCTCTGGAAATAATTCAACAGGAAAATTTAATCCAACAAATTACAAACTGCAAAAATAACTAAAAAAAATAAGAATAACGCCGTTTTAAAACAAATATTTGAAAAAAAGATATTTTGATGCAATCTTCTCCCGGTTCTATCTTTAATATGTCACTTTTTTCTTAAATTTGCAATTTGGCGGCTACATATTTCCAATAACGGGAATCTGAAAGCCTTTCGACAGTGAAAAAGCCATACAACCGAATGATAAAGAAGAAGAAAAACAAACATGATCTATGGAAGCGGTTGCACTTCAAATACCGCCTTTCCGTAATGAATGAAAATACGCTTGAAGAGATATGGCAGATCAAGGCCTCCAAGTTCTCGGGCGTGGTTTTGATTCTTGTATTCGCTTTTTTTCTCGTGTCGATCACGTCGGCCATTATCATTGCAACGCCCATTCGTTATTATCTGCCCGGCTACCTCGACTCCGAAGTAAGGGGAAAAGCCATCAGATCGGCTATAAAAGCCGATTCCCTCGAACTGCAATTAAAGTATCAGGAGGCTTATATAAACAATCTGCGCGATATTTTTGACGGCGCCCGCCAGATAGACTCTGTAAAGATTCCGGATACGGTATCGGTGTCTGAAAACGATCCGTCGTTGAAAAAAACAGGCCTGGAAGAAGAATATACCAAACGGTACGAAGACGAGGAACGGTATAACCTGTCTGTATTATCGCCAGCCTCTGCGAATCCGATGGAAGGCGTCGTATTCTTCAGGCCGGTCAGCGGAATTGTAGCCGGTAAATTCGATCCCGGCAACGAGCGCTTTGGCATAACAGTAAAAACTTCTCCCAAAGAAACTGTGTCGGCAACGCTCGAAGGCGTGGTCATCTTTGCCGGATACGACATAAAAACAGGATATACAATGCAGATCCAGCATAAGAACGGATTCGTCTCCGTATATAAATACAACGCCTTACTCTTGAAGAAAACAGGGGACAAGGTGCGTACAGGAGAGGCTGTAGCCGTAATAGAAACAAAAAAAGAGGAAGGAAAAGAGGATAATGCGGCGGCTCCGTCCCTCGGATTTGAACTTTGGCATAGAGGAAACGCCGTAAATCCTGAAAACTATATATCCTTCTGAAACCATATATGAAACGAAATATTGCAATACTAGGTTCCACAGGCTCTATAGGGACGCAAGCGCTCGACATAGTCAGGGAAAACCCCGACCGGTTTGAGGTATACGCCTTGACCGCCAATGAAAATATAGATTTGTTGATCAGGCAGGTACGCGAGTTTTCTCCCGAGGTTGCAGTCATTGCCAATGAAAGCAAGTACGGTCAATTGAAAGACGCCTTGCGGGATTTGCCCGTTAAGGTTTGGGCCGGAAGCGAATCGATTGTTCAGGTGGCGCAAAGCGGGCCGGTAGACATGGTACTTGCCGCCATGGTGGGCTATTCGGGGCTAAAACCTGCTATAAGCGCTATAAAAGCCGGAAAAGCGATTGCATTGGCCAACAAGGAAACGCTGGTTGTGGCGGGAGAACTGATTACAAATTTAGCCGTTGAACATAAGGTTCCCGTATTGCCCGTCGATTCGGAGCACTCCGCCATTTTCCAGTGTTTGAACGGAGAACGGTCTCCTGTCGAAAAGATCATTCTCACCGCGTCCGGAGGCCCGTTCAGAAACCATTCCCCGAGCCGGTTAGCCAAAGCGACCAAAGCCGAAGCGCTGATGCATCCGAATTGGAACATGGGAGCCAAGGTTACAATCGATTCGGCCTCGCTGATGAACAAGGGGCTGGAAATGATAGAAGCCGGATGGCTGTTCGATATCGCGCCCGACCGGATAGAAGTTGTGGTACATCCGCAATCTGTGATCCACTCCATGGTACAGTTCGAGGATTCGTCCATTATCGCTCAACTGGGATTACCCGACATGCATTTGCCGATACAGTACGCACTGGCTTATCCCGACAGATTGAGATCGAATTTCAAACGTCTTGATTTTTTCGAACTGAAAACAATGACGTTCGAAAGACCCGACACGAAGCGGTTCCGCAATCTGGCTTTCGCATTTGAAGCGGCGCGTGTGAAGGGAAATATGGCTTGCATCATGAATGCGGCAAACGAAATAGCCGTAGACGCTTTCCTTAAAGACCGGGTCGGATTTTTGGAAATGAGCGATATTATAGAAAAAACAATGCGTAAAACAGGTTTTATTCAGGCTCCGTCATACGAAGATTATGTGCAGACAGATGCGGAAGCCCGTCGCATAGCAAAAGATTTTATCAAATAACACTCTGAATTTTTCAATGGAAACAATTTTAATTAAAGCCTTGCAATTAATACTAAGTTTGTCGATACTGGTTATTATACACGAGTTCGGACATTTTTTATTTGCCCGTTTCTTCAAGATAAGAGTTGAAAAATTCTATCTGTTTTTCAATCCGTGGTTCTCTTTGTTCAAATACAAACCCAAAAACGGCGACACCGAATACGGAATAGGATGGCTCCCTCTGGGCGGATATGTAAAAATATCGGGAATGATAGACGAGTCTATGGACAAAGCGCAAATGGCCCTTCCGCCCCAGCCATGGGAATTTCGTTCCAAACCCGCATGGCAACGCCTGTTTGTAATGATCGGAGGCGTCCTGTTCAACTTCGCGCTTGCCATCATCGTATTTTCCATGATGCTTTTTTTATGGGGAGACGAGTATCTGCCTCTGAAAAATGTGAAAGACGGGATGGTTTTCTCCGAAACAGTAAAAAGAAACGGGGGATTTCGGGACAAGGATATACTGATAAGCGCCGACGGCAAGGAACTTGTGATGGGGCGCGGAGTTTTGGACATGAATACTTTCATGCGCTTTATAGACGCCAAAACGGTAACGATAAAACGCGATGGCAAACAAATGGAGCTGGCTTTGCCGGAAAGTTTCGCCGATAGTGTGATTGCTTCCAAAAAAGTGGCTTACGACTATTGGATATCCCCTGTCATAGACAGCGTAACTGAAAATTCCGAAGCAAAAAGAATAGGCATGATCCGCGGCGACAGCATAACCGCTCTCGATTCCGTGTCTGTTACTTCATTGCTTGGAGTGCAGAGATACATAGCAGGCATAAGCGACCGGCTGGAGAATGACGAAACGCGCGCGCTGGCGGTCACATTTTACCGCAACGGCGAAATGCAGACCCTGACGGCGGCAATAGATACTTTCGGCGTACTGGGCTTCATATCGCCGACAAAGACGTCCGATATATTCTCGAAAGAGAACATGCGCACCGACCATTACGGCTTTTTCGAGTCATTCCCCGCGGGTATACAAAACGGGATAGCGACGCTTAAAGGATATGTCGCTCAAATCCGCTTTGTCTTTTCCAAAGAAGGCGTGAAGAACCTGAGCGGATTTGCCGGAATCGGGAATATGTTTCCGGCCCGGTGGGACTGGTACGCGTTTTGGTCGATGACGGCATTCCTGTCAATCGTTCTTGCGTTTATGAATATACTTCCTGTTCCCGCGCTTGACGGCGGGCACATTATGTTTCTGTTATATGAAGTCGTCACCAGGCGGCAACCGAACGAGAAATTTATGGAGTATGCCCAGATGGGAGGAATGATATTCCTGTTGCTTGTGCTGCTGGTCGCCAACGGGAACGATATAATGAGGATCTTTTTTTAAAAATGACGATTGGAAAATCAGCGAATAAACCGGATGCGCCGTTAACCGGTAAAAACGGAAAACGGAAACCCGAAATCAAAACAAGGATATGACTGTAACCGAATTAATAAACAAGCATGACAAAACCGCTTTCTCGTTCGAGATATTGCCTCCGTTGAAGGGAAACAATATCGAAAAAGTGTATAACATCATTGATAAACTAATTGAATTTGAACCGCAATATATAAATATCACGACGCATCATAGCGAGTATCTCGATCAGCAGACGCCCGACGGTACGGTCAAAAGAATAAATATCCGCAAGCGTCCCGGCTCTGTGGCCATAGCCGCTTCCATTCAGCATAAATACAATGTGACAGCCGTTCCGCACGTGATATGTAAAGGTTTTTCGAAAGAAGAAACCGAATATGCGCTGATAGACCTGAACTTCTTGCATGTGCACAACTTGCTTCTGCTAAGGGGCGATACCAAACGCCTTGCGCCGGAACAGACGTATCCTAACAGGAACGAATATGCCACCGACCTGCAGATCCAGGTAAACAATTTCAATGAGGGGATTGCCATTGACGGAACGACGTTCGAAAAGAATGCCACCCCTTTTGCTTACGGCATGGCGTGTTACCCCGAAGTACACGAAGACGCCCCGAATTTGGAATCGGATATCCGCTATATGAAGAAAAAAGCGGAAAATGGCGCCGAATACTTTGTCACCCAGATGTTTTTTGACAATGAAAAATATTTCTCGTTTGTCGACAAATGTCGCAAGGAAGGCATAACACAGCCGATCATTCCGGGTATAAAACCGATTGTATTGATGAGCCAGTTGGATGTATTGCCCCGGATTTTCCGTTCAAGCATCCCGGAAGAACTGGCAATTGAACTTCGTAAATGCAAGACTGACGACGAAGCCGGAGAAGTGGGCATAGAATGGGGCATAAAACAATGCAGGGAACTGATTGCACACGGGGCGCCCGGTTTGCACTTCTATTCATTGCTGGCTACCGGAAGCGTTCGACGAATAGCCAGGGAAATATACTGAATGTTGTTATAAATTAACCGTAATATTAAAAGACTTGTTTTTTAGAGATATAATAGGACAAAACGATGTAAAAGAGCAGTTGATAAATTCAGCGAAAAAGGGGATTATTCCTCATGCACAGCTTTTTTGCGGACAGGAAGGGGTTGGAAAATTCCCTTTGGCGCTGGCTTATGCCCAATATCTGAATTGCGAGGATCCATCGGAAACGGATTCTTGCGGCAAATGCCCGTCGTGTGTGAAATACAACCATCTGGTACACCCCGACCTGCATTTTGTTTTCCCCATCGTCAAGAAAGCGGCAAAGAAGAAGAAAGAAGTCTGTGACGATTACATTACCGAATGGCGGGAGTTTATCCGGCAAAGCTGCTATTTCAGTTTCAGCCGGTGGCTCGGTTACATCGACGTTGAAAATTCGCAAGGATTGATCTACTCGAAAGAAAGCGAGGAAATAATCCGTAAATTGAGCCTGAGAATATACGAGGCCAGGTATAAAGTGATGATCATCTGGCTTCCCGAAAAGATGCACGAATCGTGCGCCAACAAGTTGCTGAAAATAATAGAGGAACCGACCGACAATACAATATTCCTGTTGGTTTCCAATATGCCGGATCATATTATCACAACCATACAGTCCCGTTGCCAGCGCATCAACATACATGGCGTGGAGGAAAAAGAGATGGCCCGGGCTTTGGAGGCGGCTTGCAATATTACGCCGGAAGACGCCGCAAGCGTTTCCCGTCTGGCAAATGGAAGCTACCTGAAGGCGATGGAGACAATCAGTTTAAACGAAGAGCTCAAGATGTTCTTCAATCTCTTTGTCCGGATGATGCGCGCATCATACGCCCGCAATATAAAAGAAATAAAAACTGCCAGCAACGAAATAGCAGGCGTGGGTCGCGAAAATCAGAAAGGCTTCCTTCAATACAGCCAGCGCCTGATACGCGAGTACTTCGCCAGTAATTTTAACCAGGCGAAAATGGTATATCTGACGCAGGATGAAGCCGGTTTCGGCATGCGCTTTGCTCCGTTTATCAATGAAAGGAATATAATCGGATTTATGAACGAACTGGCTTTAGCCGAGCAACATATAGAGCAAAATGTAAATGCAAAGATGGTTTTTTTCGATCTTTGCCTGAAAATAACAATGCTGATAAAACAGTAATAATATTTATCCGTAAGTACGGAACACTAAACAGTTTTAATTATTTTGAACATTAATAGTTTGATTACCAATAGTAATAGTCACATAAATAATATGAACTAATTTAAATCCCGTACTTACATCAATATATGATCGATTGGCAAATTAGCGAATGTATTAAACGAAAAACAGAGAACGAAAAACGGGATTCCGGAAAAACAGGAAAAAAGCGTTACAGGCGCCGCCTTTTTTAATGATTTGAAAACAGGCCGCATTGTTAGCTGCCGATAAATTCCCGTAGTAATATAAACCCACAGAGCCGGAAAAGGGGCTTTGTTTTAATCAATTTAAATTAAATATATAATGGAAAATCAAAATAAATTTATCCCGCACGATTGCGAAGGCTCTTGTAAAACGCCCGTGGGATGCATCTGCGTCAAAACCAACAGGAAAGCATTGGATACAGCCGGCTCCGAAACGGAAACTGCCGGGGCCATAAAAAGCCCGGGTGGAGGCGGTTCATGCAGATCCGGGAGCGGTTGCCCTGGAAAAGACTGTTGCTGTTCGGGAACAAACAAGCTGGAAGTTTACGACTGGTTGCAGGATCTACCGGAAACCGCTGGAGAATCGCAAATGGTGGAAGTGCAATTCAAGAATACGCGCAAAGGTTATTATCTGAACAGCAACAATATCGAAATATACAGAGGCGATATTGTTGCTGTGGAAGCGTCGCCGGGACACGATATCGGCGAAGTGACCCTGACGGGCAAACTTGTACGTCTGCAAATGCTGAAAAACAATTATCGAGGCGAAACAAAACGCATTTACCGGATTGCAAAACAAACTGATATTGACAAGTGGAACGAGGCAAGGGCAAAAGAACACAAGACAATGATCCGCGCGAGGGAAATAGCCGAAGAACTGAAGCTGGGCATGAAAATCAGCGACGTCGAATTTCAAGGGGATGGCAACAAAGCGATCTTTTACTATATAGCCGACGACCGTGTCGACTTCCGCCAACTGATAAAAGTGTATGCCCCGGAATTCCGTGTGAAGATAGAAATGAAGCAAATCGGCGCCCGGCAGGAAGCGGGACGCGTGGGAGGTATCGGCCCGTGCGGACGCGAATTGTGTTGCTCCAGCTCGATGTCTAACTTTGTTTCGGTTTCCACGTCGGCGGCCCGCTTGCAGGATATTCCACTAAATCCTCAAAAACTCGCGGGACAGTGCGGAAAACTGAAATGCTGCCTTAACTTCGAAGTGGATACTTATGTGGAAGCGCAACGGAAACTGCCGCCAAGAGAGGTAACGCTGGAGACCAAAGACGCTTCTTTCTATCATTTCAAGACGGATATCCTTTCGGGCGAGATGACATATTCCACAGACAAAAATTTTGCCGCCAATCTTGTGACATTATCCAAAGACAGGGTATACGAAATAATAAGGATCAATAAACAAGGCGGGAAACCTGCATATTTGACGACTGAAATTCAAGAGCAGAACGAAAAGTCCACTTCGCACGATATATTGCAGGAAAATATCAATCGTTTCGACAACAGCGGAAATAACAACAGGAACAAGAAGAAAAAGTTCGTGAAAAACAAACCCGGGAATAATGGACAGGGAGCTTCCGGTGATCAGGGAGAAAACAACAAGGCGGAGAATAACAGGCAAGGAAATAATAATAATAATAATAATAACAGGCAGGCAAACGCAAAACGGAATGTCGGGCCGAATACTAACGGCAACAGGCCCGACAATAAGAATCAGCCCAATCAAAATAAAAACAGTCACCGGAATAACAGGAACGACAGAAACAGATATGACAGAAATGGAAAGCCTGACCAGAAAAAGCCTGATGCATAAGATCCTGTCCGTCGGCTGTGGCATGCTATTGAATATAATGTGTATCTCCTGTGGCAATCAGGAGGCGTATTATCGTTTCCACGAGATCAAGGACGCCGAATGGGATCAAAACGACATGCTTGTATTTGATATTGATTCTGTAGCTTTCGAATTGAACATTCCTTACAGTATGAGCATTGAAGTGACAAACAATACAAATTATCCATATCGAAATATATGGTTTTTTGTTCAAACAAATTTCGAAAATGATTCTGTGTTTGCCAAACAGGAAATGCAATACCTGTTAGCCGATAAGTTCGGGAAATGGACAGGTTCGGGATTCGGTACGCTATATCAGGCGTCTTTTCCCTTTAACAACAACATTGTTTTTAAAGAAAAACGTAATTACCGGGTAAGGATAGAGCATGGCATGCGTGACAAACAGCTGGAAGGAATAGAGAAAGTAGGGATAAGGATAGCAAAAAAGGAACAGGATCTACAGATATAACAAGGTAATAAGTCCCCTATCATTTTTCATGCAGCACGCATAATAGTAACATGCGGAGTGCGGTGTTTCAACTGAGCGGAAAACAAGACAGTTAGAAGCTCTTCTGGAAAAATTAAAAACGGCTTGAGGGGAGATGTTACATAAGAGGTTGGAGCGTCTGGAGGCAACTCATTGCTACCGAGGTTGTTTTGTTGGAAAAAATCAGGTGGAAACGAGGTTTTTGTACTCCAAAACCCGACATGATACAAGTTTGCCAACGCCATATAGCCGCCAAGCCAGAGCTGAAAGTCTTCCATATCCCGAATCGGCATAGCATATCCAAAATCTTTAACGCAAAGGAAATGCTTTGTGTCCTTTGTGTTATACTTTGCGCCCTTTGTGTTAAATGGATTTGGCGCCCTTTGTGATACGCTTTGCGTTCTTTGAGGAGATACATTTATTTCGTTAGCGACCTGCGCCATTCTTAATTCCTCTGTTTTCATTTTTAATTTTTAGCGATGAAAAAAAAACATCCCGGTAATTATTCTTATTTTTGTAAATATTTATAAACAACGTTATTTGCATGAATAAAAATAAAGCCCTCAACCTGTTTTTGCTAATTACCATCCTTTCCATCCTTTCTTCGTGCAAAACCCGGCAACAACGTACCACATTTGCCGACATTGTCTACCCGAAAAGGGAATTCCGGGGTGCATGGTTAAGCACGGCATGGCAAACAAGATACAGGACAATGACCGTATCGCAGTTGAAAACATATTTCGTCAACACGCTCGATGAACTTCATGCCAAAGGCATCAATGCCCTAATCTTTCAGGCGCGCCCTTACGCCGACGCATTCTACAGATCGGAACTGGAACCCTGGAGCGCATTCCTTACCGGGACACAAGGCCTTGCTCCCGAAAACGGATTCGACCCATTGGCTTTTCTGGTAGAAGAATGCCATAAACGAAACATGGAACTGCACGCGTGGCTCAATCCCTACCGTGTGTCGGCCGGTGAAAACGACGTATTCGCAAAAAGCCATATCTACCACAAATATCCCGAAAGGTTTGTAAAATACGGAGGCAAGATCTACTTTGACCCGGGCATACCTGCCAACCGCAGATTTATTTGTGATGTGGTAAAAGACATTGTGATGCGCTACGAAGTGGACGCCATCCACATGGATGATTATTTTTACCCCTACCCCGTCGCAGGAGAAGAATTTCCTGACGGAAACAGTTTCAATATTTATGCCGCACAGCAAGGTTTTTCAAGGAATCAACAGGCAGACTGGCGGCGCAACAATGTGAATCTGCTGATCCGGGAGATAAAGCGCACACTGATGACCACAAAGCCGTGGGTGAGATTCGGTATCAGCCCGTTTGGCATCTACCGCAACAAAAAAAGTACGCCCGACGGTTCGGGCAGCGACACAAACGGTTTACAGAACTACGACGACCTGTATGCCGACGTGAAATTGTGGGTAAAAAACGGATGGGTAGACTATAACATGCCGCAGATATACTGGGAAACCGGACACAAGACCGCCGATTACAAGACTCTGGTTAACTGGTGGGCAAACAACAACTACAAGGAACATCTATATATAGGCCAGGATGTGAAACGCACAATGGATGCAGCCACCCGGCCGTCAGGCGATAACCAGTTGAATGAAAAGATAATTCTTTCGCGAAGTTTGCCTACCGTACATGGCAATTGTTTCTGGCCGGCCTACGAGTTACTGGACAACTACAAAGGCATAGCCACGCAACTGAAGAACAACTATCACAAGTATCCGGCCCTGATCCCGGCATACAGGCGCATGCACAACAAGAATCCAAAGAAAGTGAACAGGCTGGAAGAAGTATATACGCCAACAACCCACATTCTGAGATGGAGCGGCGATACTGACAAATACAATCCCGAAACGGCTCAATACCATGTAATATACCGCTTTGCGAAAGGAGAAAAAGAGGATCTCGACAACCCTCGATACATCGTGGCCATTACACGGAAAAACAGCCTTGTACTGCCTTACGAAGGCGGAAAAAAGGAGTACAGGTATGTAGTGACAGCCGTGGACGCCTTTCATAATGAATCGAAAGGGAAGTCGAAAAAAGTAAAATTATAAGCAGACAGACAATAGACAACAGACAGATGATAAAGAAAGAATTTACAATGATAGCCAAAACAATGGCCGGACTGGAAGATGTTTTAGCTGAAGAGCTTATAAAATTGGGAGCGAATAACCTGGAGACAGGAAAACGCATGGTTTCTTTCGACGGCGACCTTGCGTTGCTCTATAAAGCGAATATACATTGCCGCACAGCATTACGCATACTCCGCCCCGTATTCGAATTCAAAGCCAAGAACACGGACGAAATATACAAGAAGGTAAAAGCAATGAACTGGTACGAACACCTGACGGAAGACAGTACTTTTGCCATTGACGCCATCACTTTTTCCGACCTCTTCACCCACTCCAAATTTGTAGCCTATCGCGTAAAGGACGCCATTGCCGACTACTTTATGCAAAAGACGGGTAAGCGCCCGTCTGTGGATACAAAGGATCCCGACTTGCTTGTTAACTTCCACGTAGCGCATGACAAGTGTACCCTGTCGTTCGACAGTTCGGGCGAATCGCTGCACAAAAGAGGATACCGCGTCGCCCAAACGGAAGCGCCTTTGAATGAAGTATTGGCGGCGGGCATGATACTTAAAACGGGATGGCGGGGCGAGTCCGATTTCGTAGATCCCA
This sequence comes from Prevotella sp., assembly GCA_031273295.1. Lineage (GTDB taxonomy): Bacteria > Bacteroidota > Bacteroidia > Bacteroidales > Dysgonomonadaceae > Dysgonomonas. The sequence goes on along the minus strand of JAISSD010000050.1, from coordinate 32,041 downwards.
TGTGCGGTTCGGGAACATTGCTTATCGAAGCCGCCATGATAGCGATGAACGTTCCTCCGGGCATATACAGGCGAAGCTTTGCCTTTGAAAAGTGGAAAAACTTCAACGCCGGCCTGTTCGAAACCCTATACAATGACGATAGCGGCGAACGCGAGTTCAAGCATAAAATATACGGCTCGGACATATCTCCCGAAGCCATCGGCATAGCTGCAAAGAACATAAAAAGCGCAGGATTGGAACGTCATATCAATCTCAAAGTGAAGCCTTTCGAGAAATATACCCAAGCGCCTGCCGAAAAAGGGACGCTTGTTACCAATCCTCCCTATGGCGAACGCATAAAACCGGAAGACCTGGCCGGACTGTATGAAATGACAGGCGAACGACTGAAGCATGTTTTTACGGGGTACTCGGCATGGGTGCTCGGCTATAAAAAAGAATGCCTCGACAGGATAGGGCTGAAACCGTCCAGAAAGATACAACTGGTAAACGGTTCTCTGCAATGCGAGTTTCGCGGATATGATATATTCGCGGGGAAAAAATACAATTCGGAAAAGGATAACAACACAAAAAAAGAGTTGGGAACCGTTTAGATCTTCCACGAATATTTTCCTGTGCGAATAACACATTGACAAGGGATTACACCCCCTTGTTTGAAAGGAGAAACAGGGATCATACCAGATTGGATGTGTCAACGCTTATGTTATCTCCGATATCCGTCATTGCGTTTATAATATACAGCTTCGAATAACTTCTTACATCTTCCGCCTTTATTTCCTTCTCCCGTATTACGCCCTGTTCCAGCAGCGACCGCCGCTTGACGCCGGCAAGCAGAAAAGAAGCCGGAGTGTATAATCCCGAACTGTTTTCGAACACAACATTACTGAAAGAAGTATCGGTTATGCAGCCGTTCTTTACAATGAGGATATCATCGCAATCCCGCCTTTGGGAGAACAGAGTATCTATATCACGCCTGTCCGCGTATTTAAAAGCGTAATCTATCGTATCGTCCGCGACTAATTTAAGCCTCCTCACAGTTCTGAACCTGTAATGCCGGTACTCCACTCCCGTCACATGGCCGGAATATGTTATACGACATTTCACTATCCCTTTTCTGTATTCGGGGGGGATGTCGCTTTCCGACAAGTCAATATGAACCGGTTCCGGATAAAAAGCCGTCGAGGTACGGAAGATCCGTTCCAAATGAAAACGCAGGTTATAAAACTTGCCGTCCAGTATTTTCAATACTTCTGTAAAAACAGGCTCTCTCATACTACCGGCAAATAGATCTTGTTCAATACTTCCCTGTATTCGCTCCGGCAATCGCTGTAAGCCGTGATACCTCCGCCGCTTCGAAAAAAGTACCTGTCTTCTTCTTTTTCAATGAAACGTATCATCACCGCCGTATCAAGCTCTCTCCCGTCATAATATCCGAATATTCCCGTATAATATCCACGGGATCCACCCTCTGCTTCTCTGATGATCCGCAACGTCGCCGGCTTGGGCGCTCCCGAAACAGAACCTGCCGGAAGCATTTCGAAAATGACATCGCCGAAATTACCGGCGTATTCATCACGCAACCTTCCTGTGATTTCGGAACTGACTTGCAGGATATCCGATACATTCGTCTTTATCCGCTCTATATACCTGAACCTGTTTACTCTGACATTATCAGCCACGATACCGAGGTCGTTACGCAACAAGTCGACTATCGTGTTATGCTCCGCCGTTTCCTTGTAGTCGTTCAGAATTATCCGCTCCGCGTCAGGAATCGAAGCGTCTATTGTTCCTTTCATCGGATTGGTCGAAACCGTCCTGTCTGAAATTCTCACAAACCGTTCCGGCGAGAAACAGACAAACCGCCCGGGTAACAACAACTTGTAGGGCGCGGCGCTATACGCAAAGATCTCAAAGAGGGATAGATCTATTGAAACGGGAGTCTTTACAGTGAGGTTTGCCAGATAGGAATACCCTTTCAGTAAACCATCATGCACGATATCGAATTTCGCCTTGTACTCCTCAAACGAAAGGGGTGAAAAACCAAATCCGGTATTCTTCCCAATCTCTCCGGCACAAACATGGTTACCCCGCCCTCTTACATGGAACAAGACGTCCGTCCGCCCCAGTGGATCTTCCATGAAAAACCCCTCGTTCATCTCGAAACCGACGGCAAAGAGAAAGGGTTTTTTCCCTTTCCCGCACACATTCATCATGCGCCGTATATTGCCGACTCTTTGCGTAAACATGACACCCATAGTAACCCTTGTGAATCAAACCGACCATTACAATTTTAATACACTGTAAAACAATAATTTACAATATGACAACCGTCATATTATCAGGAAACAGTTTCATATACCGGAAATGACCCGAAAGCAAAAAACAGGAAAACATCCTTTCGCCATTTTCCTGTTTCCCGTTATTTTTATTCCGGTTGAATTAACCGTCGCCATCCCTCCGTTCTTTCGTTCTCTTTCCCGAAAAGACAGACTTTATCTTTTTGATAATGAACCGGAACAGCATCGGTTTCACAACTTCCCATACTATGGGATAGCAGGCGGCCAGATTGCCTAACAAACCGCTATACGCCATCCCGTCCGAACCGCTATCTTTTGCATCCTCTTTCGGGCCGAATCCGAATTGGCGGAGCGCCGCGTTTATCGCGCTTCTAAAAAGAAGCGAACCGGCATTATCGGAAAGATATGACCAGTGTGCGGCCAAACGTTCTTCGCTCTCGGCGCACTCACGCCTGGCAATTGCTTTCTCCTGCCGGAGTTGTTGCAAGGGGGTCGGCTTATTGTCCTTCATCGTCTTCCAATCCTCTGAAAAAGTTTATTGTACCATTCAATATAGATTCTTTTATCTTCCTCCGGCAAAGGAAAACAAACAACAAAACAAACAAAGAGAACAGAGCCATAATACCGAAGCCGGCAGCCAGGCTATCAAATAATTCGCCAATAAAGAACGCCAATCCGATCAGCACGAAAAACATAAGTACAGCCACAATGGACAGGACCATCAAGCCATATCCCGCCACAGAAGCCGATATGCTCAACTTCTCAAAAGCATCCAGCTTGAACAGCCGGATCCTTCTGTTGATATAGCTTAACAAATCCAGTTTGATCTTTTCAACCAGAGTATTCAAGCTTTTGTCGGCATCGTTATCATTCGGCATTGTTTTTCAACTCGTCTGTTTTTTCCCGGACTCTGCCGGCAGCATGCCTCACATTGCCCTTAACTCTATCCACAAGGCTGTTTATGTCTCTCAACCATTCTTCTTTTTTATCGGAAGCCGCTACATAACCTACAGCTGCGCCTAACGCCGCGCCTATGGCTAAAAACAATAAATTAGAGCCAGTTTTATTCATGATCTTCAAGTTTTAAATTAAACCTTTCTTAAATATTTCCTTTCCATGTTTCCAAAACGGACGCCTAATATAGTCACTTTTTGAAAGAACAGAAAAAATATTTCAGAAAAATAACTAAAACAGCGCTTTGGTTCTGTTTAAATTCTACAGAAGTCAAAATCGGCGGAGCCAAATGCACCCGTTTCCTGTATTTTATATCGTTTCGCCAAATAAGGTGGCCGAAGTGTTTCCTGTTATTCTGACAGTTACAAAATCACCGACACGATAGCTACCCTTGTCGAAGATAACAACCTTGTTTTGGGACGTCCGTCCAAACAGTTGCTCCCTCGAACGTTTCGAAAAACCCTCCACCAATACTTCAAACACTTTGCCGACATCCCTTTTATTGCTTTCAAGAGAACATTCGTTCTGTAATTCAATGATCTCCTGTAAACGTTTTATCTTGACGTCTTCGGGCACATCGTCTTCCAGCTTTTTCGCGGCATACGTTCCCGGACGTTCCGAATATTTGAACATAAAAGCCGAGTCGAAGCATACTTCGCGCATCAGGGACAAGGTTTCCAACCGGTCCTCTTCGGTTTCGGAATGAAAACCGCACATTATATCCGTAGACAATCCGCATCCGGGAATGATCCGTCTAATGGCGGCTATGCGGTCAAGATACCACTCCCTGTCATATTTGCGCTTCATTACGCCCAGCATCCGCGTACTTCCCGACTGCACAGGCAGATGGATAAACTTGCAGAGATTATCATACCTGGCTATCACCTCCAAGGTTTCGTCCGTCATATCCGTCGGATACGAGGTGGTAAAGCGGATACGCATACCGGGCGCTTCGACGGCCACGGTTTCGAGTAAGCGGGGAAAGTCCACAATTGCGCCGTCTTCGTTCTTATAACGATACGAGTTTACATTCTGCCCAAGCAGGGTTACTTCCTTAAATCCCCTGTCGCGCAAGTCGGCGACCTCATTCAGTATGCTTTGCGGCAGGCGGCTACGTTCGCGCCCTCTGGTATAAGGCACAATGCAATACGAACAGACTTTATCGCATCCGCGCATAATGGATACGAAACCCGAAATGTGATTCCCGCCTATACGCAATGGAATAACGTCCTCATAAGTTTCGGTCTTCGATAAAACCACATTGATCGCTTTCCGTCCGCTTTCAGCCGCGCCTACCAGATTAGGGAGGTCCAGGTAGGCGTCGGGACCGACTACTACATCCACATGGTGTTTGTCATGCAATTCTTCTTTTACTCTCTCCGCCATACATCCGAGAACCCCTATGATCATATTGGATCTCTTCTTTTTCTTAATGGCATTGAAGTAATCGAGACGCTGGATCACCCGTTGCTCGGCGTTATCACGAACCGAACAGGTGTTTACAAATACGGCGTCGGCGTCTTCCGGCTTGTCCGTCATGATATAACCGTCCATCTGCATTATGGCGGCGACAACCTCGCTGTCCGCCACATTCATCTGGCAACCATAGGTTTCGATGAACAGTTTCTTTTCTCCGTCTTCAGTCGTGGATTTAAAGTCCAGTCCTTTTTCGTTGTTCATAGAGATTCCAAATTTTAATAAATAATTCAAGATGAAAACGATTCGCCCCAAATCGTTCAAGCCGGACAAAAATACAAAAAACCGCCCTTGTTTTTACGCATATACAGTTAAATCTGTAGTTTTTATTTATTGTCCAAGGCTTGCCACAGTGGACGTATTTGGCCAAGTCGAACTGACGTTTGACCGGTCTGGTTTTCCGTGGTTTTCTTTTCATTTTTTTTTGAGGTCTCACCCTGCAAAAACGCGGGATTTGTAAAAGAGACATAGCGTGTCATGTTTACGACGAGAACCACGGAAAACAAAAAAAGACGTGACGCGCCATGTCTCTACTGATCGTACATTCCGGTTTGTATTGCCGAATTTAATAAAACGACTTTGCCATTCTTCGCAATGTGTACGACGAATCCTCCGCGTTAACAATTTTTACGATCCATTTCATGACAAACCGCCTTCTTTTAACAACAATAATTTATTAACTTTACAATTGAAGCAATCAAAAACGAACGGAGAACAGGAAACCGGCGAAAGCCAAATACAGGCGTTATCCGCACAAGAAAAATTCGTAAACAATTTAAACAGTTTCCAAATACGGAAAGTTATGAAAAAACTGGTTTTCACATTACTACTGGCAATTCCGGTTACCGCGTATAGCCAGACGGAAATACCCAAAGACTCTTTTCCTTCTTTGAGGAATGAATCATTGAAACCGAATGAAAAACTTGATGATCATTTGCAGTTTAACAATCAAAATACTACTAATCAGGCCCGTGCCAAAACCGCTCTTTATCGCTCCTTAATGAACAAGGATGCCGGGTATGGCTTGCCGGATGTAAATTTACCATCATTGGATATTTATTCAGGGCCGCCACTCGAAAGCAATACATTTACAAGTTATCCGTTCGCTAACGATTTCAGCTTTTACGGAGGGCGCGTACTTTCCGACCGGATGTGGTTGTCATCGTCGTCGTCATACAATACATATCCGTTATTAGGGGCGACAAGGAATGTTGGCATGAGGTTCAACTACCAGCCTCTCGACTGGCTGGTTGTATCCGCCGGGCCTTACGGGGCAAAGTATAATCTGTTTGGCGCCGCTTATAATGATGCGGGCGTCGATGGCTCCGTCAAGTTTATCCTGCACGACCGTATCCGCCTGAACGCTTATGGACAATATTCTGCCGGCGGGGACAGGAACGGAGTGGCCGGGCCATTGATGAACATGTATCCACAGACTTACTACGCCGGTACCATAGAAGTAAAAATAACCCGGAATTTCGGCATGGAAGGCGGTATAATACGCGAACTGAACCCGTTTAGCGGTAAATGGGTAAACAGGCCTTATTTTGCGCCTGTTTTCTATGCCAAATAACGCGACGCCGAGGCGATCCAATTGGATAACAGCCGTTTACAAATACAGGGTTTGAGAGTTTCGGGTAGATCATTGCAGTATATTATTTATACAAGCCGGCCTGTTTGTTTTTGACTAGAAGTCTCAGTTTCTTTATTGCTTTTTTCACAGACCTGTGTGTACCGGATCTGTCGTGCGGGTCGAGGATCAGTATTTTTTCGCAATCATCCAAAGCCTCATGGTATTGTTTCCGCTGTTCATAGATTGAAGCGCGTTTGCTGTAAGCATTTATATTCGTGGAGTCCAGGGCGATAGCCTTGTTGCAGTCTGTCAAAGCTTCATCGTATCTGTTTTGCATAATGTAAGCTCCGGCCCTGTTACAATACGCTTTCACGTTCGCCGTATCCATATTTATCACTTTATCGTAATCGGAAATAGCCTTGTCGCATGCTTTTTTTGCCAGATAGGTATTTCCCCGGTTGATGTACACATCTGCAATATATGAAGGATTCAGTTTGATAGCTTTATTATAATCATCCAAAGCTTTATCGTAATCGCCCAATTCTTCGTAGATAATACCGCGGTTGTAATAAGCGTCGGAATGATCCGAATCCAGTTTCAGCGCTTTGCCATAGTCGAGAATAGCCAGACTGTCTTCGTCCAGTATTTGATAAATGCATCCCCTGTTATAGAATCCTTTGGGAGAAGCGGAGTCCATATCTATTATGATATTGGTATATTTTATCGCCTTCTTATAGTTCTTCAAACCAAGATATTCATTGCTGATAAACATGTTTCCTTCCATCAGCAAGATGTTCTTTTTACGCGGAGTAACAAGATATTCGTCAGTATTTATATCTTCGATAATTCCTTCCAAAGCCGCTATACGCTCTTTATGCTTGTCCCGGCTATCCATCACCAGGTTCATCCGGTATCTGAACTCGGCTATGCGTTTGTCCTGCTGTATTTCCCTGTCGAAAAGTCCACATGATGGTATGAATGAAGATAACAGAAGAATAATGATGACAAAACGTAATTTTGAAAATATTTGTAGTATTGTATTTACCATCCCTGTCATATTTTGAGCGTGAAATTAATAAAGCTTTGTCCCGGTATTTTGCCTCAATGCATTGCGAGACAAAGATATAAAAAAAATATACAGGGACAATTTATTGCAATAACTTTATACAGGCAACCGCTACAACGCGCAAACTTAATATAATGTACTTCAATTCAGCACATTATCAAATCAGGGCTGCATTGAGGCATATAATTCAGGCAGTTGAAACATGTCCCGGAAATAACACGGATACTCATAAAAGATGCGTCCATGCACAAAAAACCGGACCTCGTAGAGATCTCATCATGTTTGTTTGTGAATCCCTACGGGGAAAGGCGCGGGGTCGTATCTTTTTTCTACCGATATGAAAGTACGGACTATCTCCGTTCCGAATCCGGATCAATAAAATTCAGGTTAGCGAATGAAAATTACAAGGCGCTCAATGAGAAGACAAACCACGTTCAAATATATCCGTAGCGCTGGCTTTCAGTATCTTGTCTTTATCTATCTTTAATTCGCGGGCTACTTCGTCTTTTATATCGGATACTATGCAGATAATGGAATCTCTACAGGCAAGGGTTTTCTCGCCCTGTATGTCATCCATGATAAAATAGTACTTGTCCATTGTTTTATATATGCCTTTCAGGGGTTCGGCGTAATTTTTATAATGATAATAAGTCATATCATTTTTAAATTCATAACTCACCTTGCAAGTCTTGTATCTATTATTGATATAGTCTTCTATCACTTTCTTTAACGAAAAATCGGTAACATATACCCCGGCTTTTGTTTCCATATATACCCAGTGCCCTTCTATGTTTTTGGCATAAGCGCTGTCTTCCCTGTCGCACGACGACAGCAGAAACCCCAAAGTTACCATTGATATCAGAATATATGCCAAATATTTACCTTTCACAACCCAATAGATTAAGGTTATTTCACAAAAATACATATAATAAACGGAAAAATCACAATCTCATTGTACTTTTTTTATAAAATCGCCCAAAAAGTGTAAAGTTTTTTGTCCGACTTGACGAATGAAAAAAATTCCTGTTCATTATCGAACTGAAAAAAAAGTATTCCATCAAAGGATATTGACGAGTAACTCAATCAAAATCAAAATTATAATAACAACTAAAACGATCATGGCGGTTGAATCTTATTGAATGAATACGATGTGATCCTTTGGTTCTGCTTTGGCAATGAAAAATAAACAACATATAACACAATTTGAATTTTCGCATGCATATAATTTGTTCTTGATTGCAAAATTCAATCATCCCGGCATATTCTGTTATGAATTGTTTATTTCTCATGCCTAACCATTGTGCGTCTCGAATAGCCTGTTTTGCTATACGATGATCAAAATCTTTTTTTTAATCTCCTGACAAATTTATCGATCTCTCTTTTACACCCGTGACTTCTTTTTATATCTGTCAAGGTAGAATTAAGCGGCGTCTCTATTATAACTTTTTTGTTGCGGGGCGCGGTAACAATGATCTCGAAAGTCTCCATATCCCATTTGTTCGTATTGCTGTACCATTCAGGATTTACGGTAATCAGGGAGTCGGTTATGCTATAGTCCAGGCGCAGCGCTTCCGCTTTCCTTTTGGCTGTAACCCTGTTATCTGCAAAACCTCTTTTGCGTATCTCCATTTTATAGTTGACCAAAGACGTATCGTTTCTGACTGTTATGGACGGGAGAACGCACATTTGCCTGTTTCCCGATGTTTCTCCCCTGTAAAACATAATCGGATTCCGGGGTTGAGGGATCGCATCCAGGTATTCATCTCCAAGTTTTATGATCAAAGTATCGGATTTTGTACCGACTGCCGGATTATCCATGGCTTCTTCCCGTTCTTTATGAGAATGAGCGAATTTAATACTCTTACTGCCGATATATACCACTGCTCCTGTCCAGACTGCCAGTCCGATAATAAAGCCGGCCAGAGTCTGCAATGTGAATGATGAACGGCGTAATATTTTTATCAATAAACAGAGTAAACCGGCGGGGGGTATCAAGATTGCCAGCGCAATGGCTATTTTCAAACCAATGGAATTGTATCCTAACAGTACCAGATAATTATTCAGGCCAAACAGTTCCGTGTCCAGATAGAGCCATATCAGCGAGACGATCATGCCTGTCAAGATAAAGAAAACAAGGACAGCGCAGATTCCTGCAACAATGTTTATGAATACATTGAGTATGGTTCCCACAGCGCTTCCCTTGTATTTTTTCCGGGAGGGTTGCGAACGGTTTTCTATATTCTCGATGGAGGGATCGGCTCCCGTCATTGACAATTTCTGGTTAAATGTCCTTGCAGCCGGCATAACGATCCAGAGCACAATATATGCCAATACGGCCGTTCCCGCTATCTTGAACGAAAGGAAGCCGAACAGGAATATCAGGCCGGCCAGAATGATACGGATCGCTGTGGAGTCTATTTTGAAATAATGTCCGAAACCGCTGCACACGCCGCCTATGATCTTATTGTTTGCATCCCGGTACAGTTGTTTTTTAAAGAAATTTTGAAAAGAGTCGTCCTTGTTTTCAGTATTCCGATAAAATTCTTTTCGGGGCGCTCCTTCTTCGTTAGCCTCTCCCGATACCGTTTCGTCAAAATCTTTCGGATTCCCCATTATTTTTATGATTTCCCGGGCGTCGGTAATGGATACAACCCTGTCATTTCCATTGATTCTCATTTGCAACAATTCACTGAGGCGCGATTCTATGTCGGTTATGATCTCGTCGGCTTCAGGATTCCCGCTAAAATGCCTGCGGAGCGCTTTCAGATAGTCGTCGAGAATATGGTAGGCGTCTTCTTCCGGATTAAACGCCAATCCGCCTATGCTCACTCTTACAGTTGGTTTCATCGTTTTTAGGTTTTATTTGTTTCTGATACTGTCAATAACCCTGACCAGATCCGTCCATACTGCGTCAAGTTCGTCCAGTACGGCGCGACCTTTGTCCGTGATGGCGTAATATTTGCGCGGAGGCCCCTGAGTAGATTCTTCCCAGCGGTAACCGAGCAATCCCTGGTTCTTCTGGCGCGTAAGTAAAGGATACAAGGTTCCTTCCACAACGATCATTTCCGATTCTTTCAGCTCGCTGATAATAGCTGACACATAGGCGTCGCCTTTCGACAGGATGCTAAGAATACAATACTCCAGTATTCCTTTGCGCATTTGAGCTTTTATATTGTCTACATTTATTGTTTCCATACTTATATATTATATTTGTGTTGTAATGCAAATTTCCTGATATTTTCCGCAGTCGGGGCACAACCTTCCAACTCCGGTTTCCAAGCTATGGTTTTAGCCTTTGGTGACACAATCCGGAGAAAATACTCCAGTATCCTTTGCACATCCGGGCTTTTATGCTATCCACATTTATTGTTTACATATTATATTTGTGTTGCGATGCAAATTTCCTGATATTTTCCGCAGTCAGGGCATAACCTCTCAATTCCAGTTTTTGAGCTATGGTTTCAGCCTTTGGCGACACAATCCAGAGAATGATGTAAGCCAGTACGGAACTGCCGTATCCAAAAGTCAAAGCAACAAATATGACCCTTATAATGGTGACGTCTACTCCCGTATATGTTGCAATTCCGCTACATACGCCCGACAGCATCTTATTGTCCATGTCCCGGTAAAACTTTTTGTCACCCCTGGCGTATTCCTGTCCGGAAGCATAATAGCCGGACTGTGACGAATCAGCGTCTTTATTTTGCGTTTTCGGTTCCACTTCGCCCAAGTGATTTATCACAACCTGTACAAGCCGCATATCCACCACCTGATTCGAAAATTTCATTTCTTTCTGAAATATCTCGGCAACACGGGCTTCGACGTCTTCCATTACTTCACGGGCTTCCTGCTTGTCGGAAATAGTTTCTTCGAAACATCTCAGATATTCTTTCAATCTGTAATAGGCATCGTCTTCCATTGTGAAGTTGATCCCTCCTATGCTAACTTCTATAACTTTCTTCATAACCTATTATTAGTTTATACCACCTATTGTTTTATACATTGTTATTTGTAATGCAAATATATAATTAATAATTAGTACTATGCAATACATAATACTATACAAATAATAATCTTTTCGGTTAATACATTAATTATTAGATATTTAATACTAAAACGCCTTTGAATATTTAACCTTGTTTAACTCTTTTTTCTTGAAACGAATATAAGAATGGGAATGAGGAATGAGGAATGAGGAATGAAGAATGAAGAATGAAGAATTAAGAATGAAGGATGAGGAATGGGAATGAAGAATGAAGAATGAAGAATGGGAATGAGGAATGAGGAATGAGGATGAAGAATGGGAATTAAGAATGAAGAATGAAGAATGAGGATGAAGAATGAGGATGAGGATGAAGATGAAGAATGGGAATGAAGAATGAGAAATGAAGAATGAGAATGGGAATGAAAAATATTTGTTGATATGGATTATACTATCCTGAAAGGACGTAACTATCGGGCATGTTCATTTACTCAACATGTTATATTGGGCCGGGATATGGGGCTTTCAGCCTTGGCCTGACGGCTATGCCCGCAGGGACTTCTGCACATCCTGCATACCTGCCGGAAAATATGCAGCACACGATTTTGTTGTGAACCGAAACTTGCAATATATCCTTTATAAGTTGTTTATGACAATTTAACAATTTTAGTAATCTTTTTACCCGTTTATTTTAATGTAAAAACTTAAATTTGTAAAGCAATCAATGGATTGATATACAGTTGTCGATAATAGATCTTAGAGTATGCACAAGTGATTCTTATGTTGCTCTTTTTCAATATAACATCTAAAAACAGTCATGGGAAAAGAAATTAAATTTAGCCTCCTTTATCGCGACATGTGGCAGTCTTCCGGAAAATACCAGCCGCGTGTTGACCAATTGACACAAATCGCACCTGTAATTATTGATATGGGCTGTTTTGCCCGTGTTGAAACGAACGGCGGCGCTTTCGAACAAGTCAACTTGCTTTACGGCGAGAATCCAAACAAAGCGGTTCGCGAATGGACCGCGCCATTCAATAAAGCGGGGATACAGACCCACATGCTGGAGCGTGGATTGAATGCTTTGCGCATGTATCCTGTCCCGAAAGATGTACGCCGCCTGATGTTCAAGGTGAAACAGGCCCAGGGAACAAATATTTCCCGTTCTTTTGACGGATTGAATGATCCCCGCAATCTGGAATTGTCCGTAAAATACGCGAAAGAAGCAGGTATGATTTCTCAAACCGCGCTCTGTATCACACATTCCCCGATCCATACTGTCGATTACTATGTGAATTTCGCGGATAAACTGATTGATTTCGGCGCCGATGAAATTTGTTTGAAAGATATGGCCGGAGTGGGCCGTCCCGCTTTCCTCGGTAAACTTGTAAAAGCATTGAAAGACAGGCACCCAAATACTCCGATCGAGTACCACGGGCATACAGGCCCGGGATTTTCCGTGGCTTCCATGCTCGAAGTCGCACGCGCCGGAGCAGACTATCTGGATACGGCTATCGAGCCGCTGGCTTGGGGTATGGTGCATCCCGACGTCATTACCATACAGGCTATGCTAAAAGACGCAGGCTTCTCTGTTCCCGATATCAAAATGAGCGCATATATGGAAGCCCGCGCGCTGACGCAGTCTTTCATCGACGACTTTTTGGGCTACTGGATCGACCCTTCCAACAAGATCATGAATTCCCTGCTTGTAGGTTGCGGGCTTCCGGGCGGTATGATGGGATCCATGATGGCCGACCTCAGAGGAATGCATTCTGCCATCAATATGGCGCTTGGAAACAATGGCAAGGCTGAAGTTTCATTGAATGACCTTGTGATACAGTTGTTTGAAGAAGTGGAATATATCTGGCCTAAACTTGGTTATCCGCCGTTGGTGACGCCTTTCAGTCAATATGTGAAGAATATCGCGTTGATGAACATATTTGCCATGGCTCAGGGACAACCCCGCTTCTCAAATATCGACAAGGATAGCTGGAACATGATCCTTGGCAAGACCGGTACGCTTCCGGGCAAACCGGATGATGAAATCGTCGCTCTCGCAAAAGCAAGGAATCTCGAATTCTATACCGGTAATCCGCAGGATGAATATCCGGATGCGTTGGACACATATCGCAAAGAAATGGATGAAAACGGATGGGATTACGGCCGGGACGAAGAAGAATTGTTCGAGCTTGCCATGCACGACCGTCAATATCGCGACTACAAATCAGGATTGGCCAAAGAACGGTTCAACACGGATCTTGAAAAAGAAAAAGCGAAAGCCGGCGCACCGATCATTGTCACCCGCCAGGTAGTAGAAATTCCTGCGTTTGACGCCGGAGCTATTCAGGAAAAATATCCGGATTCCAAACCCATCCAGTCTACAGTCAGCGGTCAGGTAATCTGGCAAATAGATGTGGATGACGTGTCTACCGCCCCTGTAATAGGAACCCGGGTGAAAGAAGGCGATACGGTTTGTTTCGTTCAAACTTACTACGGTATAGAAGAGATAAAAGCCCTTTCGTCCGGCAAGATCATCCAAATAGAAACCAAACAAGGCGCGAAAGTACAGAAAAACCAGGTATTGGCATATGTCGATTAATATTCCATAATTATATAGAAAAAGGAACTTTATAAAGATAGAGTTCCTTTTCTTTTCATTGCCTGTTTGCCGGAAAAAGCCTTATCTTTGAAGCCGTAATGCTCTACCACAAAGAATATATCACCGAATCCACACTGTTAGGCGTCTGGAAAATAGAAGAAACAAGAGACGAACTTCTCTCGGTTCTATCCCGTCGCGAATGGGTAAAAAATATATATTCCATCAAATCCGAATCCCGTGTTTTGGAAATATTATCGGCCCGTTTGCTGATAAAAGAACTGACAGGCGAGGAAAAGCAGGTTTATTATAGCCCGTCGGGGAAACCATACCTTGCGGATGGATCATACCACATAAGCATATCCCATACCGGAAAGTTTGTGGCTGTCGCCATCAACAGGAAGAAAGCGACCGGCCTCGATATAGAACAAATATCGGATAAAATAAAACGGGTACAAAGCCGCGTTATCGGAAAAGAGGAATACATCGATGCTGAAAATGAACAGGTTCACCTTCTGTTACACTGGTCTGCGAAAGAAGCGATGTTTAAGTTTCTGGACACAGACGGCGTCAATTTCAAGGAACACTTGTTTGTCGGAAGCTTTGGTCCGGAAAAGCAAGGCGTATTCGAGGCTTCGGAATACCGTACCGGATCCAAGCGACGATTTAAAGCCTGTTACAAAGTGGAGCCTGATTTTGTGATGGTTTGTCTGGAGGAACAGGACTGATCTCCCCAGACCGTCCATCCTTATTTCATCAGGAAGCCGAGATCATCCTTATCCGTCAGTTCCCTGGCCTCCTGCCCATACTTGAAGATACGGACAGATCTCTTTCCTGCCAGTTTCAAATCCTTACCCTCAAGGCGGAGCATCGTGCCCTCGCGTAATCCGACTACATATACGTCCCGATTCTCTGTAATAAATTCCCTTATTCTGTCTTCTCTGGTTTCCCCGCCGTGACCTTCCGGGTGAGCATCCAGATAATGCGGATTGATTTGGAAAGGCACAAGGTTGACAGTATCAAATCCTTTAGGGTCGGTTATCGGCATATCGTTAGTCGTGCGCAACGTAGGACAAGCTACATTCGACCCTGCACTCCAACCGATGTATGGCGTTCCGGCTTTCACTTTTTCATGGATAAGGCCAATCAGCCCGTTATCACGCATCATGCGAACCAGCTTCCATGTATTTCCACCGCCTACTACAATGACGTCGGCATCTTCCACAGCTTTCTTCGGGTCGTCGAAGCGATGGATTCCGGTTACACTGTGCCCTATCTCTTCGAAACGGCTGTTAACTTTCACTTCGTACTCGTCATACGAAAAAGTCACGGCGGCATAAGGAACAAAAAGAGCTTTAAGTGGCTTTTCTCCTAAAAATTCTTTGATATTGTACTTCGGATAATCCAGATAGGCTTCCCCGGGATTGGTTGAATTGCTGATTAATAACAGTCTCATAATTATATCGTTTTTTACAAATATACAAAACTATTCGGAAACTGTTTGAATTTTGCCCGTTCAAATTTCCAGGGCAAGCTTTTCTTTTGCTGTCAAGGCTGAGAAATAAACAGTTTATATAGTACTATGTCGGGATGATTGAATTTTGCGGTGTTCCATCCCGGGGATGCCGCACTGCAAAAAAAAGAACGTCTGAATTCATTTAACACAAAGGGCGCAAAGCGTATCTCAAAGAACACCAAATCCATTTATACCGTGCACGGCATGGTTTTGTGCATGGATGGTATATGGTAAAAAACCTCATTTCCACCTAATTTTTCCAACAAAACAACCTCGTAGAGCAATAGAAATCATATAGCCCCCCAACCTCTTATGTAACATCCCCCTCAAGCCGCTCATTGAAATACCGCACTCCCCCGTGTTACTATTATGCGTGCTGCATGAAAATGATAGGGGACTCATTAACCTCATTAAAAATGAAGTACATAACGCCACGTCGCAAAAAGAATATACGTATAAGAATACGAAAAGCGCTTTAAATTTTATCGTCAAACAATTAACAGGAAAAAAGTTGAAAAATTAATGGTAATGAAGGTTAAATGCGGGATTTTAAATTATACTGTCCCTACAAACCATTATCGGGATTGCAGTCGCCACTATCACCATTCGGAATTTGCGCCCAAAGCCGTTACCCGAAACGGGTAAATAACAGAAAGTCCGCGAAATCACCTTCGCAGACTATCCAACCTTAACACAAACTTTACAAAACTACACGATAGAGTTGATTGCAGTCCGACAACCGGTTCATTCACGATTTCAGGAACCAACCCTATTTTTCGATATATATTTTCCGGGACTAAAGACAACTTCCGTACATATCAATAGACTTTCTGTCGTCAACGCCTCATATTTTCATCCAATACTTAAAAAAATCCCTACAATATGGATCGAAGTAAATAAACTTCTTCAGAAAAGAAAAATAAAACCTGCAAATCATCAGATAATTCTCCGCTTATCCACATTTTCATTTTTAACCGCCATTTTTAACCGCCAATTCTATTATCGCAACACAAAGATAGTAATTTTTACTCTTTAGCAATAGATAGCACCTGTTTTTTTTGAAAAATTTATCTTTTGTTGCTAATTAACATAATTCATTGATTAAATACCCGGCCGTATAGCTGTTTTTTTCTTTGATCACATCTTCCGGTTCTCCCATGGCCACAATTGCGCCTCCTCCTATTCCGCCGTCCGGCCCCATATCAATAATGTAGTCGGCGCTTTTTATAATATCCTGGTTATGCTCGATGACAATTACGGTATTGCCCCTGTCCACAAGTTTGTTCAACACACCCAGCAATACCCTGATATCCTCGAAATGAAGTCCGGTTGTAGGCTCGTCCAATATATATACCGTATTGCCCGTATCAATCCGGGCCAGCTCGGAAGCCAGTTTAATGCGTTGCGATTCTCCGCCCGAGAGCGTTGTAGACGGCTGACCCAGTTTAAGATATCCCAAACCTACTTCCTGCAATACTTTTACCTTGTGTAATATAACCGGCACATTTTCGAAAAATTCAACGGCCATATTGATTGTCATATCCAACACGTCCGCAATAGATTTTCCTTTAAAACGGACTTCCAATGTTTCTCTGTTGTAACGCTTGCCCTGACATTCTTCACACTGAACATATACATCCGGAAGGAAATTCATGCCGATAGTTTTATATCCGTTGCCGCCGCAGACCTCGCAACGTCCGCCTTTCACATTGAAAGAAAAACGTCCGGGTTTATAGCCCCTGATCTTCGATTCGGGAAGACCCACGAAAAGATTGCGTATATCGGAAAACACGCCTGTATATGTTGCGGGATTGGAACGGGGGGTACGCCCGATAGGCGACTGGTCCACGCTGATAACCTTGTCCACATTATCGATTCCGTCCAATGATCTGTAAGGCAACGGATCGGCCAGCGACTTGTACAGATGCCGGCTTAATATCGGCCGTAACGTTCCGTTGACAAGGCTCGATTTTCCGCTTCCCGAAACGCCGGTCACACATATGAATGTATTCAGTGGAAATGCGACGGACACATCTTTCAGATTGTGGCCCGTCGCTCCTTTTATCGTTATTGTCTTGCCATTGCCTTTCCGCCTTTCCTTTGGAATTTCTATCTTCAGTTTACCGTTCAGATAATCGGCGGTCATAGTACTTGCCTTGAGCATTTCCTGCGGAGTCCCGGCAAATACGACCTTGCCGCCCCGACGCCCTGCATAGGGTCCCAAATCGACTACGTAATCGGCTTCCATCATAATATCCTTGTCATGCTCCACTACTATGACAGAGTTGCCGGAATCCCGCAGCTTCTTTAATGAACTTATAAGCTTGTTGTTATCCCGCTGGTGCAGCCCTATACTCGGTTCGTCCAATATATAAAGCACATTCACCAACTGCGAGCCTATCTGGGTAGCAAGCCTGATACGCTGACTCTCGCCTCCGGACAATGTCGCGGAAGCCCTGTTGAGGGAAAGATAATTCAATCCCACACCAAGCAGAAAAGATAAACGGGATATGATCTCCTTTTTAATTTCCGACGCAATCAACTGCTGGCGTTCCGAAATATGAAGATCCATATCCTGTATCCATTCATACAAGCGTTGAATATCCATTTCAGCCAGTTCAGCTATATTTTTTTTATTTATTTTATAATGGAGAGCTTCCTTGTTCAATCGTTGACCGTTACAATCGGGACAAATATCGGTCTTGACAAATTGTTCCGCCCATTTCTGAGCCGAGGCGGACGAATCTCTGTCCTGCTGCATTTCAATATATTTGGCGACGCCCTCGAATGCCACCACATAATTTAGCGTGCCCAGCGATTCATTTTTAATTTGCAAACGTTCGTCGGTACCGAACATGATATCGTCCATAGCCTCCTTCGGAATGTCCTTTACAGGAGTTTTTATAGAAACCCCGTGATTTTCGCAAATAGCTTCTATCTGCCAGAAAAACAAGGTATTCTTGTATTTCCCCAAGGGCGTGATACCTCCGGCATAGATACTCAGTTGCGGCTTCGGCACAATCTTATCCATATCGATCCGGTTGACTACCCCCAAACCTTTACATCCGGGACAAGCCCCGTGCGGCGAATTGAACGAAAAGCTATGGGGAGCAGGGTCGCTGTAAGACAGTCCGGTAGTGGGACACATCAACTGACGGCTGAAATGACGGACTTCACCGGTTTCCACATCCTGAATCATTATAAGCCCGGCTCCCTGTTTCATTGCAGTACGCATGCTGGTTTTCAGATTATCCGCAAATTTACCGGATACTTGCAGCTTGTCTATCAGGATTTCAACACTGTGCAGTTTATACCTGTCTACGCGCATGCCCGGGAGGATCTCCCGTATCACGCCATCCACACGCACCGCGAGGTAGCCCTTTTTGCCAATCTGCTCAAACAGTTCTTTATAGTGTCCTTTACGATTGCGCACAACGGGAGCCAGCAGATATATCTTTTTGCCGGTATAGCGTTCCAGGATAAGTTCCAGGATCTGCTCTTCGGTATATTTCACCATTTTCTCCCCCGTGAGGTATGAATACGCATCTCCCGCACGTGCATAGAGCAAACGGAGAAAATCATAAATTTCGGTAGTAGTGCCTACTGTGGAACGGGGATTCCTGTTCGTTGTTTTTTGCTCGATAGAGATTACCGGACTCAGGCCTGTTATCTTGTCCACATCGGGACGCTCCATATTTCCCAGAAAGTTACGCGCATAAGCCGAAAATGTTTCAATATAACGGCGTTGCCCCTCCGCAAAGATAGTGTCGAATGCCAACGATGATTTTCCACTGCCGCTCAAACCCGTGACGACCACAAGCGAATCGCGGGGAATTTCCACGTCTATATTTTTGAGATTGTGAACGCGCGCGCCATATACGTTTATCGTTTCTTTGGTTTTCCGTGTGTTTGTTTCCATTAAATAAAAAAATGCTTTTTTCCCGACATTTGTCAATCTTTGTAAATCCAGGCCCTATCATGCACCTGTGTTTTCCCTCCCTTTTTGTAATAGAGGGATTCCTGCGCAGGTATGAGAATAGTATATGAACTCCGGCTCTTGGCGGAAACCGTGAGTTTCCTGTCTCTGAGCCACGAATTGAAATCTTTCAGTTGAGCGTAAGTAAGCCCGTTCGCTTTGGCAAATGCGGCTAAATCGGGAATAGACCGGGTAACTTCTGCTTTTGTAAATTCAATCGGTTTATATAGATCTTTTTCGGTGAGAACAAATCCATATTTACCCGGGTCTTCAAAGATCTGTTTTATTGCCAGCATCCGGTAGTAATAACGGGTAGTTTCGGCCACCAGCCAAAGGTCGAGGCTATCGTCGGTCTGCTGTTTTTCCAATTCGCCGCTAATACGCCCCTGCCCCGCATTATAGGACAGCGCGACACTAACCCAGTTCCCATATTTGGCATAGGCTTCTTTCAAATAACGGCATGCGGCCGCTGTTGATCTTTCTACGGAATACCGTTCGTCCACTTCCGGTGATACCTCCAATCCGTAATGCGATGCGGTCTTGGCCAAAAACTGCCACAATCCGGCGGCTCCGGCGGCAGACACGGCACGGTGATCGAGATTGCTCTCTATCACTGCCAGATATTTAAAATCTTCCGGCACTCCATTTGCCTTCAATATCGGTTCTATAACAGGAAAATAACGGTTGGCTTTTTTAATTAACAACAAAGTCGTGGAATGAGAATAAGTAAATCCGTTTATTTCACGGTCATAACGCTCGTGCAAATCGTATCTGTCCAGTACAAGTTCTTCGCCCGCAAATTCTACCTTGTGAGGCGCTTCGACCGACTTGACCATTGACAATACACACGGAGCTTTGAACTGCGCTTCTCCCCCGCTGTCATTGGACAACAATACAAAGGCTAAAAGACACAGGCCAAGCACAGGAATGGAATACATTATACATTTTTTCATTGAAGAAAATTAATCAAGATTTTGAAATAGACAATAACTATCAAAGGTACGATTTATTTTCAGAAATGAAATCGCATGTGTCGCTTAATTATGCTTGCCCCTGCCAGACAAGGCAATCCCGGTACAAGGTTTCGGCGCTTTGTAACTTTTCCTTAAAAATACCAAAAACAGAGGCGCCCGATCCGGTCATGGAAGCATACATTGCTCCTTTACCGTATAAATCCTCTTTTAGTTCGCCAATCAGAGGATATCCGGCAAACACGCTTTCTTCAAAGTCGTTTGCCATCAGCTCTTTCCAATCGGAAAAAGGCCGCTTTACAATCTCTTTCAATGACATTCGAGGAAGCCGCGGTTTTATTCCGGCAAAAGCATCCTTTGTGGACACATATAGACGAGGCTTTACAAGAACGATGTAATAACCTTTTAAAGACAGATCTATCTCTTCGAAGATATCGCCTGTACCATTGGCAAATACGGGACGGTTATAAATGAAGAACGGACAATCGGCGCCTAATTGCGCGGCCAATGCAGCCAGTTCCTCATCGGAAATTTTCAGGTCAAAAGCCCTGTCAAGTAATCTTAGCATAAAAGAAGCGTCGGACGAACCTCCACCCAGCCCTGCTCCAAAAGGAATCTTTTTCAGCAGATGCACTTCAACCGGAGGAAACCGGTATCTAGCCCGCATCAGTTTCAGGGCTTTCATCACCAGATTATTTTCCGGTTGGGCGTCCACTTTTATCCCGGCTTCGATGAAAGTATCGCCGGACTGTTCCTCGCGAATGATTATCTCGAGAGCGTCTCTGATACCGACAGGGTAAAATATTGTTTCCAGATTGTGATAACCATCCGCCCGTTTCGAAACGATATTCAGCCCCAGGTTTATTTTTGCGTTGGGAAAACAAATCATATATCATTATTTGCAGACAAATATAACTGATTATCTTTACAATTGGAAATGCGAAATTAGCAGATCGGCTGTAAACGACAAAAATCAAGCAAATATTTCTCCCGCCTCATTCGCCTGATCTGAAGCCGATAGAGTGGTTTTAGCGGTTTTTAATTTAACAACAACACTCTTAAAATTGCAATTCTTGTGCATAAGCCACATACGGCGGGTACACCGGTAAAAGAAACGGTATTAAAAGAAATGTAACTATCAGAATTAAGGTCGGACAATTAACCGGCGAACAAAAATATATTAAGCAGACAGAAAAATGAACCCGATTGCATTCATCGATACCGAGATTGAGCCAAAGGAGCGAAAGCTCCTCGACATTGGAAGTGTCAAGGACAATGGAAGTTCTTTTCACAAGGCGTCTTTAGCGGAGTTTGTACAGTTTCTCAACGGAACACAATTTATTTGCGGACACAATATTCTTAACCACGATATAAAGTATATCGGCAAGGCGCTGTATGATGCGGGAATAGACCCGGGAAATATTATCGACACCCTGTTTCTTTCCCCTTTGCTTTTTCCTGCGAAGCCATACCATGCCTTACTAAAAGACGACAAGTTGCAATCGGAAGATGCAAATAATCCTTTGAATGATTCAACCAAAGCGAAAGATCTGTTTTATGATGAAATTGCCGCTTTCAAACAAACAGACGAAACGCTTAAACAAATTTTCTATCTGCTGTTGAATGACAAAAAGGAGTTCCATGCCTTTTTTCGTTTTATTGCATACACATGCGAAAGCACAGACCTTGAAACGTCAATTCACCAAAAGTTTAAAAACGAAATTTCAGAACTCCTGACTTGGCACAGAATAAACTGTCGCATTTTCACAGCGCTTGAATATCCAATATATTTATACAAAGCATATTGCGATATTAAACCTGTCAAAATCACGACAATGCCAGTTCGGGGTATTATTTTTATAAATCATTCATTAAAAGCAATTAAAACTTTACCGCGTCAGGTGTTCTGAATTTGAATTGAATTGAATTAAAAATCGACGCAGTCAAAATCCGCGTCGTCTGCGTGCAAAAAACAACTCTCCGACCAAACGGAATTGTGCGGAATTATCCGGATAATTGATTTGTTATCAGCTGTATATCTCTTTCTTTCCTGCCAGTAATGTGTTTTTCATCAGTGAAATGATAGTCATTGGGCCTACGCCTCCGGGCACCGGAGTGATAAAGGAAGCCTTGGGCGCAACTTCCCCGAATGCCACATCGCCTTTCAGTTTGAAGCCGGATTTGGTTTCGGACGACGGCACGCGGGTTGTGCCTACGTCTATTACCACAACACCGTCTTTGACCATGTCTCCTTTCAGAAATTCGGGAGCGCCGAGCGCGGCAATGATTATATCGGCGCTCAGGCATATTTCCCTGATATTGGGAGTGCGGCTATGGCAAACCGTTACGGTGGCGTCTCCCGGATAGCCTTTTTGCATCATCAGGCCGGCGACAGGTTTACCCACTATATTGCTGCGGCCAAGCACAACGCAATGCTTTCCCCGGGTCGGTATCCCGTACCGTTTAAGGAGTTCCAGTATACCCGCCGGAGTGGCCGAAACAAAACAGGGTAACCCGATAGACATGCGCCCCGCATTGATGGGATGGAAGCCGTCCACATCCTTGCGGTAATCTATCGCTTCAATAACTTTCTGCTCCGAAATATGTCCGGGTAAAGGCAATTGAACGATAAAGCCATCTATATCGGCGTCTTTATTCAGTCTGTCTATACAGGCGAGTAGCTCCTGTTCGCTCGCCTTGTCTTCGAAACGGACAAGGGATGATTTGAAGCCGACCTCTTCGCAAGTCCGTATCTTGTTGGCCACATAGGTTTCACTACCGCCATCGTGTCCGACAAGTACAGCCGCCAGATGCGGCGTTTTTCCGCCTGCGGCTTTTATTTGTGCGACTTCTTCTGCGATTTCCTTTTTTATTTGCGCCGATATGGCTTTTCCGTCGATTAGTTGCATGGATATTGGTTTAGTGATATATGGAACAGCGTTTTTTCCGGATGCAAATATACAAATATATCCTGTATTTTCATAAGCCGGAAGAGGCCTTCTCCGTAAGCTATCTGTCGTGTACTTCTACCTTCTGTGTCGGCGCCAGTTCAGCGTTTCGCCTGTCTGCCGAAATCACGAAGTTATCGGCCAGACGAGCGAATGCCATGCCCGTCATTGTGTTTCCGTTCAGGGCTGCAGGCACGCCTTTGTCTCCGCTTTCACAAATGCTTTGCACAACAGGTATCTGTCCGAGCAGGGGGACATTCATTTCTTTTGCCAGATTTTTTGCTCCGTCTTTTCCAAAGATGTAATATTTATTATCCGGCAGTTCGGCAGGGGTGAACCATGCCATATTCTCCACCAGTCCCAATATCGGAACTCTTACCTTGTCGTTCGTGAACATGCCGATACCTTTACGGGCGTCGGCCAGAGCCACTTCCTGCGGAGTGCTTACCACTATGGCTCCTGTAATGGCCAGCGTTTGCACCAGCGTCAGGTGTATGTCGCTTGTGCCCGGTGGAAAATCAATAAGGAAATAATCGAGGCTGCCCCAGTTTGCGTCGGCGATCAGTTGTTTCAAAGCATTCCCGGCCATAGCGCCGCGCCATACGACCGCATCGTTTTTATTTACGAAAAAGCCGATGGAAAGCATCTTTACGCCATATTTTTCAACAGGAATAATGTATTCCCTGCCATCCACAGTTTCCAAAAACGGACGGGCTTCCTCTTCGCCAAACATTTTGGGAAGAGACGGACCGGATATGTCGGCGTCCAGCAATCCTACTTTGTATCCTTTTTGGGCAAGCGCAACCGCCAGATTTGCCGAAACGGCGCTTTTGCCTACGCCTCCTTTCCCCGACGATATGGCAATGATATTTTTTACTTGGGGGAGGAGCTTTGCCGGCTTCTGTTGTTTTGCTTCTTTCGTTTTCACTTCTATATTGCCCTTGATCTCGATATCGGGATTCGCATAAGTAAGTATCGCCGTTTCGGCCGCCTTTACGACAGACTTGATAAAGGGATCGTTGGGTTTGTCAAAAAGCAGGGAAACGCTCACTTTCAGGCCGTCGATATGGATATCGCCGGATACAAGGCCCGTTTCCACAATATTTTTCCCTGTGCCGGGATAGCGCACATTGCGTAGCGCGTCGATGATCAGTTCAGGATATATATTCGCCATTTTCAGTTGATTGATTTAATATGTTGCCGCGTCCATAACTGCGATACGGATCTTTTTCGATTTTCGCGTCCGGTTCGACCCAGTTATCCTTGTCGGGGCACTCGAATTTTATATATTTGATATTCAAGCCGCGCGAAAGCCATTGTTGTTCATAGAACGTCTGTATATTGAGGATATTGTCTTCCAGTCCCGAGTGATACAGGTCGTCGGAACGAAACAGTACAGGCAATGAATTTACCTTCGCCATTTCGCAGGTATAGGCATACATGAAGTTGCTGTCTGTCTTTAGATGTATGACGCCGTTGCCGGAAAGGATCCGGCGGTACAGTTTCATAAAACGGGTAGAGGTCAACCGTTTGTTTACCCTGTTCATTTGCGGGTCGGGAAATGTTATCCATATTTCGGCGATTTCCCCTTTGGCAAAGAAACCGGTAATCAGTTCGATGTGCGTACGCAGGAAAGCGACGTTGGGCAATTTTTCTTCCAACGATTGTTTCGCGCCCGTCCACATCCTCGCGCCTTTTATGTCTATCCCTATGAAGTTCTTGTCGGGAAACAGTTTGGCAAGGCCTACGGTATATTCGCCTTTGCCGCAGCCGAGTTCGAGAACCGTCGGATTGTCGTTTTTGAAAAACGACCCGTTCCATTTGCCTTTCATTCCGAATCCCCTTTCCTGCAAAACAGCATAGGGATACTGGAATACATGCGGGTATTCTTCCATGTCGGCAAATTTTGCAAGTTTATTCTTTCCCATGTTTCAGTTATTCGCGTTTTGCCGTTTTATTAAAATTGCTGCATATCGTAGAGTTTACGGTAGTATCCGTTCAGTTCATACAGTTCGTCGTGACGCCCGCGCTCGACAATAGCGCCTTCACTCATAACGCATATCCCGTCTGCATTCCTGATTGTAGACAAGCGGTGCGCGATAACGAGCGTGGTACGGTTTTTCATCAGTTTTTCCAGAGCGTCCTGCACAAGGCGTTCCGATTCCGTGTCCAGTGCGGACGTCGCTTCGTCAAGAATTAATATCTGCGGGTTTTTGAGGATGGCGCGGGCAATGCTGATGCGTTGGCGCTGTCCGCCCGACAGTTTGCCGCCCCGGTCTCCTATACCTGTTTCATAGCCTTTTTCCGTAGCCATGATGAAGTCGTGTGCGTTAGCTACCTTGGCCGCTTCAATGACTTGTTCCATTGAGGCATTCTCTACCCCGAACGATATGTTATTGAAGAAAGTATCGTTGAAAAGGATGGCGTCCTGATTTACATTGCCCATCAGCGCGCGCAGTTCATGCACACTGGCGTCCTTGATATTGACGTCGTCGATGTATATGCCTCCTTCGTTTACGTCATGGAAACGGGGCAGCAGGTCGGCCATAGTCGATTTTCCCGAACCGGACTGGCCTACAAGGGCGATGGTCTTTCCTTTGGGGATAACGACGCTTACATCCTTGATCACCCAGTTGGTTTCGTATCTGAACCTCACATTGCGATAGGTTATGTCCCTGTTGAAGGATATTGGCTTTGGATCGACCGGATTCTTGATGTTATTTCCGGCTTTCAGTATCTTGTCTATGCGTTCTACCGACGCCAGGCCTTTTTGGATGGCATAGGCTGATTTGGCAAGTTCTTTTGCAGGATTGATGATCATATAAAACATTGTAAGATAAAATATGAAACCGGGCGCCTCTATCGAACTGTTTTCGCTCAATATAAGCGTTCCGCCATACCATAGCACTGCCACAATGGTGATGGTTCCCAGCAATTCGCTCATCGGATGGGCCAATTGCTGGCGGCGCGCTATCCGGTTTGACATATCGCGAAAAGTGTTGCTGGATCTATCGAAGCGTTCCGTCATCTTGTATTCGGCGTTAAAGGCTTTGATAATACGCAGACCGCTTAACGTCTCTTCTATTTGGGACATTAGTTCTCCCCACAAGTTTTGCGCTTCCACCGAACTTTTTTTCAAGCTCTTCCCTACTTTCCCCATTATATACCCGGATGCAGGCAGCAGCACAAACACAAACAGGGTGAGTTTCCAGCTGGTAAAAAGCATGGTCGCCAGATAGATGGAAATCATGATCGGGTTTTTGGCGACCATATCGAGAGAACTCATCACAGAGTTTTCTACTTCGCCTACGTCGCCGGTCATGCGCGCCATAATGTCTCCTTTCCGTTCATTGGAGAAAAAACCTAAAGGCAGGGATAATACCTTGTCGTTTATTTGCTTGCGTATATCCCTTACAACGCCTGTGCGTACCGATACAATAAAAAAGCCGCTCAAATACAAGGTCAATGTTTTTAAAAGCGTCATTATGACAAGGAATAATCCCAAGACAAGCAATACCGTCCCTCCCGAATGCGTGTCCATCATATTGCTTGTATACCAGTAAAAGTTATTTTTAATGGTACCGAAATCAACCAGTGAAGTAATATCGTTTGTGTTCACCGGTATGTATTCGTATTTCTGTATATCTGTTTTGAACAATATCTGAAGGATCGGTATGATAAACAGAAACGAGAATACGTTGAGGAATGCACTCAGAATGTTAAAGAAGATATTGAGACCGACTTGCTTTTTGTATGGAGGCACGAACCGCCTGATAAGCGAGATAAAATCTTTCATTGAAAGAGGTTTAGTTGATAAAAAGGATAGCCTCGGGGAGGCTGTTCCGGAAACGTTTGCAAGTTAGCTATAATTCTTCTTTTAAAGAATAACTTTTGTTTATTTTCACAAGTAGCCCGGGTAACTTGTTTCAGTCGGCAGCTATCGATTTGCCTGCGCTACGTTCCGTTGACTGTCAATGCAATCCGTTTATTTCTTCTTCGCTTTGCGCCGTTTTCAATTTTATCGGGAAAAGTTGTACCTTTGCGACAATAAAATTAAATCTAATATGAGATGGCAAAAATAAATGTAAAAAGTACGGATTTAACTATTATTCAAGTCAATAATGAGGATTACATTTGTATCACTGATTTGGCGCGGTATAAAAGCGCCGAGCATACGGATGATGTGATAAAGAACTGGTTGAGAAACAGAAATACCATAGAATTATTGGGGATTTGGGAATCTTTGCACAATCCGAATTTTAAACCCGTCGAATTCGACGGGTTTGGAATGGAAGCAGGGTTGAATGGTTTATTATCTCAGCACGGCTCGTTTATTATTACCTTCCGGCTCACGAGGTTTTATTCGGCGGCGGCGTCGGGTTTGAGGTAGTCTTTGATTTGATGGGAGAGGGGGAGGGTGGTGGGGTCGTCTTCTTCATTAATCCAATAGCGGGCGAGGGGGTGGCCGTTTTGCATTTTTTCGCAGAAGGATAAGAGAGGGCCGCAGCCGGCTTCGCGGAAAATCCGGCAGACGGCTTCGTCGCTTAATATATCGGAGGAAACCAGTGGTGAGAGTTTGTCTATCTGGAGGCGTTTTTTGTCTTCCGGTTGCAGACGGGTGAGTTGGTCCAGTTTCTCGCCTTCGGGGGTGTTGCTGTGTGTGAGCAGCCGGAAGGTGCGGATAAGGAAAATGTCGTCTACCAGTTCGGCCACGAGGTATCCTATTTTGAGGCCAAACATCCAGTATTCCATCAAAAAATGCTTGTCGGAAAGGGGGGTGATAGCCGGCCTTTCGATGGCTGAACGCACCTCCTTCATGCAGTAAGACTCTGTACGGCATCCCGTACGCTCGCCTAAGCGCTCGAAGGCGTGTGGGTGGATATAAACCGGAATGGGCTGGGTGTAAGTGTTGTTTGGGATTTGCAGGCTTTCAGGCTTCAGTGTGTATGGGAGAATCTCCGAATTTTTCTTGTTGTATGACACGCCCCCCACTTGCACGACCCAGGAGGTTCCTTCCTCGAGGGTCACCTCTTTCACGTCCAGCGGCAGGGTGCTGAGGGTTATTTTGGGGCACACCCTGTAGCTCATTTCCGTCGCCGGGTCGCTGTTCAGTCCGAAGGGTATTTGTTGTTTTCCGTTTGCCTCGGTGTTTTTATGAAAGGGTTTGACGTCGAAGTCGAGGCGAAAAGTATGAAGGTAGTGTTCGGAAAAATGGTCGAGCGTATAGCAAGTCGAATAGCAGGTATCGAACAGTTCTTTGAAATATTCCATCTGGCGGTTTTCGGCTCCTTTCGTGAATTTGTTGAAACGTTCTTTGCCGGGAAACGTGCAGGATTTACTCAGGAGTACCTTTTCCATAGGCATCCCGACGATAAAGTAATCGTACAGGCTGATTGTTTGCTTACTGCCGGAAACCAGTTTGATGGTTCTTTCCCGAAGGTTTCGTTTGATGACATAGTCAAATGTTTCGAGTCTGCTTTTGGTTATGGGGTGTCCTTTCTCCGCTTCTATTTTGGGAGGCACTCCTCTCCACATATACATCACCATCAACTCTGTCGGGGGGATGAGGTTGTAGAGCGACGCGTCGCCAATCACCGAGCAGATATACTGTAACTTTTCCTCAAAAAGATTGATGAACTGCGATTGCCTCAGTTTTTGTTGTCTTAGCTGTTCGACGGACGAGGCGCGTTTCTTTTTTTTGTTCTTTGCCATAGTACTCTTTTTTTATGGTGGCAATGATATTTTCTTGTCGTTTGTGAGCCGAAAGCCGGACTCGAACCGGCGACCTATTCATTACGAATGAATTGCTCTACCAACTGAGCTATTTCGGCAGGTCTGAAAGGAGGTCTTTGAGAAAGTCGTCCAGTTCGGAGTCTAAATCTTTCAACAAAGGGTCATCCAGTCGGAATGTGTCGTCGTCAATAAAAAGCAGTTCTTCCGTCACCGTAAAGTTGTCGTCTACCAGACTGACCGAAAAGGGGCGTAGAAAACAAGTGTGGTGAAACTGGTTCTTGGCGGTAAGGGATGTAAGCGCTGCTTTGAGCGCCGGGCTTATCCGCTTGTAGAAGGTTGCTTCTTCGCTGTTGACCCAGTCGAAGACCACAATCTTGTGTAAGAGGTTCTCCTGTTCGCCGAAGATTTGAAGCTCTCCGCTTTCTGCATCTGCCTGCACGTACAGGTCGCTGACCAAACTGCCTGACTCGCTCGCTGTCAACTCCTTGATCACCGAAGCAAATGTGTTTTCTATGATCGACTGAACCTTTGCACTGTTAGCACCCATCTCGTTTTTCTATCTCTTCTTTTTAAAAGACGTCGCAAAAGTAAACATTATTTATCAAATAACGATGTTATTCTGCTCTAAATTGCGAATTTAGTTTCTTGTCGTTCAGGATTCGCTTCTCCAATGTTTCTACATATAGCTGTTGTACACGTGTTTGCGCGTTGTCGCTACCCCTGTTTTTGTCGAACAGGCTGTGGGCTGTTTTTGCCCATTCGAGGGCTTTTTCCAAGTTGCCGGTCACTTCGCAGGCGAGTGCCAGGTTGGAGGCTGCCTTGGCCTTGCTTTCCCAGCGCGATGAATGGGCGTGGATGTAGAGCCATCGTTCGGAGGCGTTCTCCCATTTCTCATCGGCGGCATAGACGGAGGCTTCTTTCCATCGTGCGCCGGAAGCGGTGAAATACCAGCGGAGTTCCTCCTTCCAGTGGGGTACAAAGGCCGGATATATCTTATGGCCGATGTAGTCGCCGGCCGTGCGCAAGGCGTCGTTGGTGGTGGGGAGTAGAGCGGCTACCTCTTCGATGCGGGAGGCTTCTTCCCGAAAAAGCAGGCTGTCGGAGGCCAGAATCGTGGCCACCGGATTAGCCCTGCCCGGCAGGTAAGAGCGGGCAATGCCCTCTATGGCAATCTGTATTTCGCCCGACACATAGCCTTCAGGAAAGGCTTTGACGTCCTTTTTAATGTCGAACAGCAGGCGGTCGAACGAAATGACGGCCTCGGCGCCCGTTTCTTCACATAAGGCCGCCACTTCTTCCTGCGTCAGTTTCACGTCTAAGAAAAATACCGAGTCTTTGCGTGTAGCTTCCTGAAAGAGAAGCACATCGTCGAAGTAGTTCGCTTCTGCGATGGCGCCGCCCAGGGCGCGGCAGGCGTCGAACAGGGCGCTGTCGGTTTCCGCCTTGTCGGTCTGGGATATGCCGAGCAGTTTAAATTCGTATCCTCTGTCGGGAGGTTGCGGAAGGGCGTTGTTGACAATCAACACCTTGCGCACGTTGGCCGGATAGGTCACGTCTGCCGGATTATACGTTTCTATCCCCATATAGCGGGTGGAGCTACAGGCGGTGAGCAGGCAAACAATCGACAGGCAGCACATCTCTTTCATCATAAAAAGCACCTCTATTTAGTTGTTATTCAGCGCGGCGATGGCTTCTTCCAGGCTTTTTATCTTGCTTTCGGCGTCGGCTTGTTTCTTGCGCTCCGCTTCAATGACGTTACGGGGCGCTTTGCCTACAAAGCTTTCGTTGCCCAGTTTTTTCATCACCAAGGCCAGGAAGCCTTGTTGGTAGACGAGTTCTTCCTGCAGTTTCGCCCGTTCTTCCTCCACGTTGAGCAGCTTGCCCAGCGGGATGGTGTATTCGGTGGTGTGCACTAAGAAAGTGGGGCCGGCGGGCTTCTCTTGCGAGGCTGCCGCCTCTACTCGTTTCAGGGCGGATATGTTTCCAATCTTCTCTATCACAGGGTTGAAAGCCTCGTCGTGCCCGCCTGAGATGAAGAGTTCCAAGGGTTCCTTGAGGGGGATGTTTTTCTGGAGGCGGACGGTGCGTATGCCCCCGATGATTTCTTTTGCCGTTTCAAACGCGCTGAGCCGGCTTTCCGCTACCGGAGCGGCCTGTGGCATCGGTGACGTCATGATGCTCTCGCCGTCCCCGCGCGGTTCGAGCGCCTGCCATAGCTCCTCTGTGATGAAGGGCATAAAGGGATGCAGCAGGCGCAGCAGAGAGTCGAAGAATCCAAGCGTAGCCTGGTAGGTGACCCGGTCGATCGGCTGTTCGTATCCCGGCTTGATGATTTCGAGATACCAGGCCGAGAACGCATCCCAGAACAGTTTGTAGGCCGACATAAGCGCCTCGTTCAGACGGTATTTGCTGTATAGGTCGTCCATTTCGGCCACGGTTTTGCCCAGTTGCATCCCGAACCATGCTACCGCGATTCGCGAAGCCTCGGGTTGGGGTATTGCCTCGTCGACCGCCCATCCTTTCACCAAGCGGAAGGCGTTCCATATCTTGTTGTTGAAATTGCGTCCCTGCTCGCACAGGCTTTCGTCGAAGGGCAAGTCGTTGCCGGCGGGCGAAGTGAGCAGCATGCCCATGCGCACGCCGTCGGCACCGTATTTGTTCATCAGAAGGATGGGGTCGGGCGAGTTACCCAGCGATTTCGACATCTTCCGCCCCAGCTTGTCGCGCACTATCCCGGTGAAATACACATTCTTAAAACATTCTTTTCCGCGATACGCATAGCCCGATATAATCATGCGGGCTACCCAGAAAAAGATGATTTCAGGCGCCGTAACCAGGTCGTTCGTAGGATAATAGTAGTTGACGTCTGCATTGTCGGGGTGGTTGATTCCGTCGAAAACGGAGATAGGCCACAGCCACGACGAGAACCACGTATCCAAGCAATCCTCATCCTGCC